>JBDNEZ010000470.1:0-10893 GCA_041690095.1 Anderseniella sp. | reverse complement strand
TAGGCTTCATCGACCAGGTTTCTGACAGCAGTATCCACTTCTCTTGCCGTTGCTTCGGAGTAATCGCGCGGTGAGGTCTGGAGCGCGCTTTCGTCCAGGTAGCTTGTGCGTGGTTGTTCCAGCACCACCTGGCCGACTTCCTTGGTCATACCGAACCGCATGACAATCTGCCTTGCGATATCGGTGACTTTGACGAGATCATCTGCGGCACCGGTAGATATTTCGCCAAAGGTGAGTTCTTCGGCAGCCCGGCCGGCCAGCAAAACGGCCATGCGGTTTTTCAGTTCGTCGGTCGTAATCAGGAAGCGGTCTTCGGTTGGCCGTTGCAACGTGTATCCGAGTGCGCCGATCGAGCGTGGAATGATCGAGACCTTGTGCACCGGATCGGAACCGGGAAGTGAAGCGGCGACCAGCGCGTGGCCCATTTCATGAAAGGCGACGCGTTCGCGCTCTGACGGGTTCAACAGCCTGCTCTTTTTCTGTGAGCCGGCAACGATGCGTTCCATCGCCTCGGTGAAGTCCTCCAGGGTAACTTTTTCTCCGCTGCGGCGGGTTGCGAAAATAGCCGCCTCGTTTACGAGATTGGCTAGGTCAGCGCCTGTGAAACCCGGTGTGAGTGCGGCAATCTGGTCCGGGTCGGCATCCGGACCGACCTTGATCTTGCGCATGTGAACCACAAGAATGGCAGCGCGACCAATTCGGTCAGGGCGGTCAACAATGACCTGGCGGTCAAACCTGCCCGCACGAAGCAGGGCAGGATCGAGAATTTCTGGCCGGTTGGTGGCTGCAAGCAGAACGATTCCGACTCGAGGATCAAAGCCGTCCAGTTCCGCCAGCAACTGGTTGAGGGTCTGTTCCTTCTCGTCGTGTCCGCCACCGAAGTTGCCCATGGAGCCACGTCTGCGACCCAGGGCATCCAGTTCATCAATGAAGATGATGCACGGAGCAGCTTTTTGGGCCTGCTCGAACAGGTCCCTGACCCTTGCCGCCCCGACGCCTACGAACATTTCGACGAACTCGGACCCCGATATGGAGAAGAACGGCACGCCGGCTTCGCCCGCAACGGCACGCGCGAGCAATGTCTTGCCGGTGCCGGGCGGTCCGGTCAGCAGCACGCCTTTTGGAACGTGTGCGCCAAGTTTTCCATATTTGTCCTGGTCCTTGAGGAACGATACAATCTCCTGAAGTTCCATCTTGGCTTCATCAACACCGGCCACATCCTTGAAGCTGACGCCGGTGTCTTTTTCCACGTAGACCTTTGCCTTGGACTTGCCGACGCTCAACATGCCGCCGAGACCCTGCCGCTCTGCAACACGCCGGAACACGAACATCCACAGGCCGAAGAAGATTGCTATTGGCACGACCCATGACAGCAAGCTTTTCAGGAAAGTGTCTTCTGTGGCTCCGCTATAATTGACGTCAGCAGCATCAAGTTCGCGCGCAATGTCCGGGTCCACGCGATGGGTTTGAAAGTAGGTTTTACCGTCTTTTGGTGACTTGAATTTGCCTGCGATGCGGTTTTCGGACACCACAACGTCCGTGACCTCCTTGCCGGACAGCAGGTGCTGGTACTCGCTGTAGGGTATCTGGTCGACATTACGCGAGCCAATCCGGACCTGGATGGCGGTGATGGCCAGGAATGCAACCAGAAAATAGCCTATATTGAATTGATGTTTTTTATCCATGAAACGATCCGAAAGCTCCTGATTTACAATGGATGGCGGTCACCGTGCCACCACCATGCGGCACCACAACACGAGCAGCTCGGCTATAGAATTTCATCGTCACTTCACCTGGCCCCCGGATCAAGTGTTCTCAAATAGGCAAGAAGATCGGCAACCGCGTTCTCCTCCATGAAGCGCAGCGCCAGCATGCTCTGGCCCGGCACACCGTTGATGATCTTGTGCACGGCGCGTTTTGGCCTGTTGCGCGCCAGCCATCCAAGACTTTGCCGCAAGCCGGGATGGACCTCAAAGCCGGACTTGCCGTCTGGATCATGACAGGACATGCACACTCCCTCGAATATATCACGCCCGCGACTGATATGGTCAGGAGATGCCGCCTTGTCTGGTTGGGCGGTTTTAGTCTCGTACTGCCCAACACTCACAAACAGCAGCAGCAGGTCCATCGGCAGACCACGCGTTGTCTGGATTGGATGATCAGGATGCGCCCTCGTAAAACTCTCTGTCAGGGTGAATGGATCAGATCCCTGCAAATGCCGCAAGCTTGCAAACTGTTTGTCCTGTTGTTCACTGCCGGACGTCTTGCCGGCGCCGTCATAGTCCCAACCATGGCATGACACACAACGCCAACTGTCGGTGTTGCTGACCGTCATGTCCGACGGAAATGCCGGGTTGCGCGTTTTCGGCGGACTGTTGCCGGTTCCCGCCCAGAAGTCATCGTAAAGCTTGCCGCCAAGGGATACGACAAATGCGTCACCAAATTCATGCTCCTTGCCGTCAAGCACCTCTTGTTCCTGAGTGATCTGAACGGCTGCGCTGGGTGTTTGCGGTAGTGGAACCGTAGATATTCCGATTGCAGCTACGGCAAACACACCCGCTTTGACGAGGTACGAGTGTGCCCGCTCCCAACCTGGAAATTGAACCATCGACTTGGGTTTCATGACCATCACTTCCGGTTGAAGTTCTGTCGCTTTGGTGTTTCGACAGGAGCTGCTTTCCACGGGCTTACCCTGGCTCGCATATTGCGGCCCTGCCATGGCACTATTCCGTAGGTATTGCACCATCTTGCCGAGAATACACGACGGTTTCCTTCAACCTTGAAACTGAATCTGAGGCAGCTTCCTGATCGCCTTACAGGTCCGCCTGAGAATACGCCCGGCACCTGGAAGAAAACACGGCAGTCATTGGTCAATCGCGCTGAGGCTGTTTCGGTTGTACCTCTGAAATTTCCCGACACCTTGTAGGTGCCAGGTACAGCCCAACTGAAAATGCACGTACGTGCCGCTTGAGCGTCAACAGGCACAAATCCGCTAAACAGAAACATCACCGCTGTCATACAAACGAGTTTGTAGCAGTTCAGGACCCTTGCAGAATTATGGCTCATGTGCGCCTCCAATTGGTGGCGAGTAAAACATCTTGAGGCAAGCTGTCGTATGATATCGATCAATGCGGCTGCCCGTAATTTCACGCCCTGGCGCGGCGCGTTTGCCGCGCAACACGAGGTCCACGCTATCGGGAGTTTGACCATTGCTTGCGTCAAGGGTCAGGGATGATAACTGCATCAGCGGACGAGATAGAGCGCGTACAACGAACCCACATAAATCGTGAGCACGCACGCAGAATCAACTCCCATTCCAAAGACACTGGGTTTGCGTCGAACAAGCAAGCCTACGACATATATCGCGGTAACCAGGATAGCGAAAACAAGGTTGAGCATTTCGGTTTGGGTGGCCTTTGCCAGTATAGGACCCTCGCGATAAAGCGCGTCGGCAGGAAACAACAAAACCAGCATGATCAGGTTGCTGCCAAAGATATTTGAAATGGCCATGGTGTAGGCACCCAGCCTGGCAGCGGCAATTGTCGTGCTAAGTTCCGGCAAAGACGTCGAGGCAGCCAGAATTGTAGCGCCGATGAAACTCGTCCCGAGCCCGGTCTGCATGGCGATGGCTTCGGCGCTGTGGACCAGCAACACGCCACATATGAGAATGACAACAGCGGCTACGATACTGCGCAGTATCAACGTGTTCGTCGGCATGTCGGCGACCGTTCTTTGCGTCAGTGTTCGGGTCGGGTGTGTGTCTTCGTCCGGCAGTTCGACGGGCACCCAATCACCTTCTTCGTCGTAACTGCGCAAAAGTTTTATACAAATCCCATAAGCCAACGCTAGTACCGACGTTCCCAGTCCGATCTGGAAACCGATTTTCACGTCGCCGGACAGGCAGAAGCCGAGCAGTATCGACAGCAATATGATCAACAATGCCGCTTCAAGTGCGTGTGTCGGTTTGCGCGGATATTGAGTGAGAACGCCACGTACAATAAACAGATCGACTACGGCAAGTATGGCGGTCTGCATGGTGATGCCGCCAAACATGTTGCCGAGCACGAGAGACGCGTTGTTGTTGATTGCGGCTGTGAAAGTGGTCGCAATCTCGGGCAACTCGGTGACGGTAGCCAGAAATACCAGGCCCATCAGCGCTCTGCCGAGCTGTCTGCGATCTGCAATCACGTCGGCATATCTCGCAAGCGCGCTGCCCGCCAGCCAGACACTGATTGAGCCGATGGCAAACAGCATCAGATTGGCAGGCAGGGGAGCGTTCGACCACAACATCGGATCACGCAATGCTTGAGAGGATTATCAGGGTACAACTGAACACGAAGCCGGTCATCGGTACCCATATCGGCACAATGAATGCACCATCGGGAGCAGGGTCTTTGCGCCATTTGATCAGCACCAGGGCCATATTGGCCAGGGCCCAGATGACCAGCACAATCTGTGACGTCATCTCGGCAAGCCGTTCCAGGTTGAACCCCAGTGCCAGAACAAGCGTTGCAGCTACAACTGCAATGGTCGCTATAACGGGTGTATGGGTGAGCGCGTTCACGCGTGCGAACAGTTTCGGCATGGTGCCTTGCCCGGCCATTCCATAAATCACCCGGGAGGCCATGATCATTTGCACCAGAATCGTGTTGGCGGTGGCAAAAATGGCAACGCCACTGATCATGACGGGGGATGAACCTGTCAGTCGTTCATAGACCAGGCTCAGTGGTGCTTGTGACCTGGCAAGTTCTGCCGGAGCAACCGACAGGACGGCAACCATCGTCACAAGCGTGTAAAGGATCGTGGTGACTGCAAGTGTGATAATGATGGCCCATGGCATTGTGATGCGCGGGCGCTTGGTTTCCTCTGCCACGTTGACCATGTCCTCAAAACCAATGAAGGCGAATACGGCCAGCAAGCCTGCGTTGGCGATACCAAGCCAGATTCCCAGGTCGGCAATAGGCGGAAATGTTTCTGGGACACGCAGCAGGATGTCACCTTCGTGGGCAAATCCGGCATAGATCAGCACGATCAGACCGCCTGCCTCGATGATTGTGAACAGGGCTGCAAGCAGCACCGACTCAATGATGCCCCAGGTAGCAACAAGCCCCATGGACACAATCACTGCCGTCACCAGCAGGGCAGGCGGCAGATCGACAAAGGTGCGGAGGTAACCGGCACATCCAATGGCGATGGCCGCTGACGCGACCACACCTGATACAATGACCAGCCATCCGACGAAGCGTGACATCGCGCGCGAACCGAAACCGGCATTGACGTAGGCAGCTTCACCGGCACTGACCGGGTACCGGCTGGCCAGTTCACCATAGCTGATGGCGGTTGGAGCAAGACCGATAGTCGCGGCAATGAAGGCCATCGGTGCGTAAATGCCGGCGCGTCCTGCGGCAGCGCCCACCAACACGTAAATGCCGGCACCGATGGTCGTGCCAAGCCCGTAAAGCACGAGTAGCGGAAGGTTCAGTGACCTCTTCAGCCCGGGTTTTCCGGCTTCCGGAGAAGCTTGCGTGGAGTTTGTCATTTAGCGAGCTTATCTGCTCACACTTTTAGGGTATTGATAAAGATCAACGGCAATGTATCGACGACAGGATTGAGAGAAGTTGGCGAGAGACGGCATGTTGTTTCAGCGCTGTGAGATCGGGATGCCGCCGCTTCGCAAAGTGCATGCGCCGCAGGATTACTCAGTTGCGAGGGGCTGGCCAGATGTCGCGCAGGCTCCTGCGCAATGATCCGCGGACATCGTTGATCTCTCCTGCCGAGATGCGTGTATTGAGGAAACTGAAGATGATGCCAATGGCCTCTTCCGGATCGTCCAGCCGATCGCCTGTGAATGCCTCGCACACCCGGGCAATGAAGTCAGGCTTTTCGCGCAATGCCACCGGTGTTCCGGACGGATTCCAGCCCTCAAAATAGACACCGCGAATGAACAGTGGCAATTGCGCGGCCAGTTGTGCGGCTTCGTCTACGCCAAGCATGTCACGAATGGTTTGCAGCGTTACCCGCAACAGCCGGAACGAGGGATTGGAATCTTCCCAATTCACCATCTCGTCGATCTGGTGTATCCACACATTGGTGGTCTGTATGGTGTGATCAATGGTGCGGCGGTAGGCCTCTGTCATGACATGGTTTACCTACTGATTTTGCCCGACAGCGTCGTTTACGATTGCCTGGAGCAGATCGTGAACCTTGGCCTGGGCTGCTTGTGATGCCGGCGAAGGCGCCAGAGTGATTTGCCTGTATCCGACCGATATCCTGCCCGGGTCGGCTTTTGTTTCGTAGGCAAACACGAGATATGGACACATCGCCATGTTTTGCGCATCCGCTTCCACGGCTTCATGGGTGAGGGCAGACGAGCAGAATTGCATGTAGCGGGCATTGAGATAGGGCGCAACGCCACTTGAACTGCCTGAGCCCTTGGCGGCTTCTGCTGTTCGCTCAAGCATTTTGTCGACATGGCCGACATAATCGATAACAAGTCCGCGATTGATCACCAGATCCTGCAAATCCGCGAACACTTCATCAAAGTCACCGGTGACGGTTTTGATGGTGTCGCCCGGTTCGCCGGCTGATACGATTACCGGTGCAGCAGACATTGCTGCGGCGAAAGCGATACTGGCGAGTGCTGCTTTGAGTTTCATTACCGGTCTCCATGGTTGTTTTGCGATAACCGGCAGTTTACAGGCGCAAAGCGAGCGGGTCCATGATCGAGATCAACCGAGCCAGATCAGCTACGCCTAGATCAGGATGATTTTTGGTTGAATCAACCAAAGATCATAAACCTGATCGTTTCCAAAGTGTTAGAGCAACTTTATGGGTTCAATTGAACCCATGTTGCTCTAGCGCGACAGGAACACGGGTATGCTGCTTTCATTCAGGATGGTTTCAGTCGTACCGCCAAACACATACTCTCTCAGCCGTGAGTGTCCGTATGCACCCATCACCAGCAGGTCGGCATCGAATTCCTCGCATTCCGCCATGATCTCCGCGCCTGCATTTTGGTGCCGGCCAGGCAATGACTTAACCTCAAGTTCAACGCCGTGTCGGGCAAGTGCCTCGGCCAGATCGGCGCCTTGTGGCAGTTGCCTTGATGCCTTTTCCGACACCGGCGGACAAACAAGCCGAATGCAACCAGACGCCGCATTATGCAATAACGGCAGGGCATCAAACGCGGCCCGGGTGGCCTCGCTGGTTCCGTTCCAGGCAATAACTATGCGGTTGCCGGAATGCTTTTTTGAATAGTTTTTGGGTATAACGATCACCGGTCTGCCGGATTCGAAGATCAGCTGTTCCAGGGTCATGTCAGGGTCGGTTAGACTTGAGCCGCGCTCCAGCCGATTGATCAGTACGATGTCTGAAAACCTGGCCAGATCCAGTGCCATATCACCGCCTGGCATCAGGTCTGAATCGACCCGGCGCCATTCCCAGCTTTGCCCGGACAAGGAAGAGTAGTGGTTGAAGACGGCAGTCGTTTCTGCGTCCTGTCTGGCGAGATGCTTGTGCCTTTCCTCAAGCCATAGCTTAAGCTCGCTGCCCCTCAGGCCTACATTGACGGAGACGCCTGGCCGGGCGTGGAATCCCAGAACATGGGATTGCCAGATGCCCGCCAATTCATCGGCAAGCTGGCACAAACGTTCTGCCTCATCGGGCGAGCGAAAAACGATAAGGATGGTTTTGTAGCTGTCCATGGCGTGTGCTCCGTTGATGTGGCCGGAGAGGATTATGGCAGACGTATCAGTGGTTGAGTTTGATGGAAGTCAACGCCATGTCGTCAAGCCGGTGGAGGAAGGCATTATCGGAGCACGAGAACCGGGCAGCGAGCGCGCCGAACAATCTTTCCTGCAACAGAGCCAAGCAGATAATCGCGTAGTCCCGGTTTATGGGAGGCAACCATGATCAGATCGAAACTTCCCTGTTCAGCATGATCCAGTATTACGCGCGCGGGGTTGCCGCTCTTGACCACGATGCTGATGGATATTGGCAAGTCATGCTTTCGGGCCACAGACTGCAGGTCTGCCGTGGCATTTTCAATTGCGCGCTCGTGCATGTCGGGTGGAAATTCGCTCATCACGTATGACGGGATTTCCGGAATGACATTCAGTAGCGTGAGCTTGCTGTTGTCGGTGTCGGCAAAATACTTTGCCCGTTCGATCATGTCGCTGCCTTTCTCAATGTGCCAGAGATCGACCGGGACCAGAATTGTCTTGAACATTGAACACCTCCATCACTACGCCTTGGGTCAATAGGCAGTTCGTTCAACATAAGCCAATACCCGGCACGGCTCATTGATCATGATCAAAAAGATTGCATCACCGGATTCTATCCGGCCAGATCCTTCACAAGATATCCCACACCATAAGCAAGCGCAGATGCTGCCAGTCCGATCAGCAACGTTTCAAGACCGGACCGCCACCATGTTGCCAACGACCATTTGCTCTTGATGGTGCCAATCACAAAGAATGCCAGAAACGTCACGCCCAACGAGATGGCAAATGCGTTGCTCAGGCCAAGCAGAAACGGCAGCAACGGAATCGATCCGAACAGGATGAACGACGCCATGGTGCTCATCGCCGACTTCATCGGCGAACGCAAATTTGTCGACAGGCCGTACTCTTCAACCAGCATGGTGTTGATCCAGGTGTCGTCGCTGGAAGTCATCGCCTTGACCGCGGCCTTCAAGGCGGCCCCTTCAAGGCCTTTGGCCTGCATGATCTGCCTGATCTCTTCACGCTCGCCGTCCGGCTCCACAGCGATGTGCCGCTTCTCGATGTCGCGATAGCGGGCAAGCTCGTCAACCTCGGTCTTGGTGCCGGTATAGTTGCTGGCCGCCATGGAAAAACCATCCGCCAGCAAATTGGCAAGGCCGAGGATCAGTATGATGTTGGAGGCCAGACCGGCGCCCACAACGCCAGCGACAATGGCAAATGTGGTGATTGAGCCATCAATGCCGCCATAGACCCAGTCGCGCAGATAATTGGGCCGGTTTTCCTGTGCCAGTCTGGTTCTGATGGCTTCAATGCTGTGATCGTGTTCGAGTGGCATGAAGCGGTCTCCAAAAGTGGGCTTTTATCGCACTTCGCACATTGCTGCACCGGTCGTGATAATCCTTGACACAGGTCAAGTGTCAGCCAAAATTCGGCAATGTCAGCAGTTGATAGCAACTGCTGATAGCGATGCTATCGCGCTGTGAATGTTGCGAAATATTGGTCACTGTGGCATCTGCTGCAGGATATGGGCAGTGTATCCGGCCGACGAGATTCAGGTGAAAGTTGATGGATCTGCAACGGACAGGTGAATGAAGGTGATTGACGCAGGTCAAGCGCCGGTGCCTAAAAACCATCATGGTGATTTGCAATAGTCCCCGAGGACACGGGGGTTTCGAATATATCTTTACTGGCTGGCGGGTTTGCCGCATGGAAAAGCCGTGAACAACAAGAAAGGCCGAGTGTCATGGCGTTTGACGATCTAATCACCCGCATAAATCTGTTTTTCAGCGAAGCGGACAATGAACCTGAAGATGCTCACCAGGTTCTCGAGCAATTGCATGCCGAACTGGCCCAGTTAAAGGCCACGGGGCAACCCTTGCCGGATGATCTGGTGCGGCTGGAAGCGTTGCTGGACAAGGAGTTCCGCGCCAGGGTGGCTAAACCTTGAGGAACAGACCAGATTTGTATTGCTGCCTGCCATAACGTGCCACACAAACAAACTGGCTCATCGAGCAAACTGGCTGATTGAGCCATATGACTTCGATCAATGCGCGTTGCCACTTTCTTGCTGCAAGATGTAGCCAGTAACGAATCTAGGAGGATATCTCGTGAATCCGAAGACTTTTGTCGTCAATCTCAATGATACGGACAATCTGGATCACCTGCTGAGCACATGCAGTTCGCTTGCCGTGCGTCATGGTGCCCATGTTACCGGTGTCTATATCATTCCGTCAGTGGAGGTCTATGCAGTTTATGGCGGGATAGCCATGGCAGATGTTGTCGATGCTCAGCGCCTTCGCTATCAGGCCATGTCCAAGGATGTGCGCAAGAAATTTGAACAGATAATGGGCTTGAACTCATTGTCACATGAATGGCGTGAGCTTGATGCGATGAGCTCCTCCATCGGACGAGAGTTCGCACAACAGTGCCGGTTTGCCGACCTGGGCGTGATTGCACAGGTTGACTCCAACGAAAGTTGCGGAGTTGAGCCGAGTTTTGCTGAATATGTGGTGATGGAGGCAGGACGTCCGGTGCTGCTGGTGCCGAGAGGCAAGTCGTTCGAGACCATCGGAAACAAGGTCCTGATGGGTTGGAACGGATCCAAGGAGGCGGCACGCGCCTGTTTCGATGCGTTGCCGCTTCTGTCGGCAGACAGCGACATTGATATCATCTGGGTCGACCCGCAGAAGCAGCGCACTCAGGCTGGCAATGTGCCTGGTGCCGAACTGGCGACAACACTGGCACGCCACGATTTGAAAATCACGGCAGAACCCATGCCCACGTCAGATACCGATGCCGGCAACGCCTTGCTTACACATGCCGGAGACGTCGGGGCTGATCTGCTTGTCATGGGAGCTTACGGGCATTCGAGAGTGCGCGAGTTCATATTTGGTGGTGCCACCGAGCATGTGCTGAACAACATGACAGTTCCGGTGCTGATGTCGCACTGATATCAGTTCACAAATTTCAGTTATACCTGCATATGGAGATATTCCCTTGACCATGAAACATATCCGCATGGAACTTGCGCGCGACAAAGATTTTCCGCAAGGCAGCCGTGAGCACGGTTACCTGCTGGTTGCCCCGCTGGACAATATGGACAGAATTGATGCACCGGAGTGGAAAGCCAATCGGACAGCTTGCAGGGTTACGCGGTTTTGGGGCTCTGCCG
>JBDNEZ010000469.1:0-5286 GCA_041690095.1 Anderseniella sp. | reverse complement strand
CGCTTTCCAGAATTTTGAGGTTCAACCACTGACCCAGGGTCTGGCCCTGCGCGCGCGCAGCGTCCTTTGCAATCTCTCGCGCCTTGTCGTCAATGCCCTTAACGCTCCACGGAATGCCTGGCTTCATGACCCAATTCTCTTTTCACTGCCCCGACCGGACTGTCTGAACGACAGGCCAATCCCTGATGGAACCGAATCCACCTTCTCGATAGTGCTGAAAGTTAACCGGTTTGGTTAAGAACGGGTTAAACCTGTCCCCAAAATGGACATTTGATTTCGACACTGTATTTGCGGTGATTTGCGAACCGGGGTATTTTCATGGTAAAACATGTCCTGTATTTGTTGACGCAGGAGCGTGGCATGGTAAACTGACCGGTCAAATGACTATATATGAGGTTTTTATGTTGCATCATCAGTGATTCTATGACATGGCGGCAGGTAATTTCTTGCCGCACTCTGAGATTTGGTAAAGTTTTGCCTGGTCTTGATGTGAGGTAGAAGCTAGTTCAAGGTATCATTTCAAATCCATTATTTGCCTGGTCAATGCCAGGCTGGAAGGTGACTTATGGCTGTTAAACCGGGGGACTATGAAGACCGTGATCGGACCTATTCGATTACGGAGTTGTGCAAGGAGTTCGAGGTCACACCGCGAACCCTGCGCTTTTATGAACAGAAGGGTTTGCTGAGCCCGGGACGGCGCGGTTGGACGAGACTGTTTTCGTATCGCGACCGGGCACGCCTGAAACTGATCCTGCGCGGCAAAAAGGTTGGCTTCTCGCTCGAGGAAATCAAGGAACTGCTGGATCTCTACAGTTTGCGTGACGGTCAGTTGACCCAGCTTCGGGTTGCCTCGACCAAAATGCGTGAGCGGCTGGAAGCATTGCAGGTGCAGCGTGTTGAACTTGATGAGGCGATACTCGATCTCAAGCGTACCGTTGAAATTGTTGACGGCATGCTGAAAGAACGCACTGACGGCAATTTGGTCAAGGCGAAAGCCAGCTGATCCGGTTAATGTCTAGAGTGCGGTTTCGATTCACTTGAAACCGGAATCGCTCGTAGATGTCAGGTCAACATACGAAAATTGTGATGCCACCGGCGCAACTGGTGGCATTTTTTTCTTGCGAACCGGGTGCGGAAAGCCAGATCATGAGCGCCATGTCAGGTGCATTGTGAAACGGACCAAACCATATGAGCGTCTTTGACCTGCCCACACCGGCCTGGATGGCCGAGGACCATGCAATGCTTGCCGAACAGGCAGGCAGGTTTTTTGAAACCGAAGTGGCTGCACGCTATGAGGCATTTGAGAAGGCCGGCGTATTTGACCGCGATGTCTGGGAACAGGCAGGCGCTGCAGGTTTGTTGTGCGCAGCAGTGCCGGAAGAGTTTGGCGGACCGGGCGGGGATTTCGGTCATGACGCGATTGTCACCTATCAGGCAAACCTGCATGGTTGTGACGGCTTTGGCGGACCTCTGCACTCTGCCATCGTAGCGCCTTACATCCAGCATTATGGGTCGTTGGAGCAGAAGCAGCGCTGGTTGCCGAAGCTGGCTACCGGTGAATACATCGCAGCGATTGCCATGACGGAGCCGGGGGCCGGTTCCGACTTGCAAGGTGTCAGGACTTCAGCCAGGCGCGATGGCAATCACTACGTGATCAACGGTTCAAAAACCTTCATCACCAACGGGCAGTTGGCCAACCTGATCGTCGTGGTGACCAAAACTGACCCCTCGGCAGGTGCCAGGGGCACGTCGCTGTTTGTAATTGAAACCGATAAGGTCGATGGCTTCAGACGCGGGCGGAATCTTGACAAGGTGGGCATGAAATCCAATGACACATCGGAACTGTTTTTTGATGATGTGCGGGTACCCGCAGATGCGCTGCTGGGCCCCGAAGAGGGGCAGGGATTTGTGCAGCTCATGCAACAGCTTCCCCAGGAGCGTTTGTTGATTGCCATCTATGCGATCGCGCGAATTGACCGTGCACTCCCTGTTACACTGGACTATGTCAGGCAACGCAAGGCGTTTGGCAAATCCATTATCGATTTCCAGAATTCCCAATTCGTGCTTGCCGAGTGCAAGACCGAAGCAACTATCGCCAAGGTGTTTGTCGACAACTGCATTGAACGCCATATCAATGGCGGTCTTGATGCGACGACCGCCTCGATGGCGAAATACTGGCTGACCGATCTGCAGTGCAAGATCATCGACAGATGCCTGCAATTGCATGGCGGCTATGGCTACATGGACGAATACCCGATCTCGCGCATGTATCGCGACGCCCGTGTTGAGCGGATTTATGGCGGATCGAACGAGATCATGAAAGTGCTGATTGCGCGCTCTTTGTAGGGTCCTGACCCTGAGTGTCATACCATTCCGGCGAATAATTGCTTTCTTTGGTTTCAGCGTCGATCAATCCACGATTGCCTGATACACCAGGGCCCGCAATTCCTTGCGATTTGGCCACGAGCTTGACGGCAGCAGCTGGGTCAGGAACACCACCGACATTTCCTCTTTCGGGTCACACCAGAAATAGGTGCTGGCCATGCCGCCCCAGGAAAAATCGCCTACACTGGCCGACAGCATCGATTGCGCCGGGTCGAGGTTGACGGCGAATCCGAGACCGAAGCCGACGCTGCTGAACGACGTCTCGCACCATGCGCTGGGACCAAGCGTGGCCAGGTCAACGCCACCGGGAAGATGGTTGGATGTCATCAGTGACACAGTGCGCGGGCCAAGCAGGCGCACATCGCCAAGGGCACCGCCACGGCGCAGCATTTCCGCAAATCGCAGATAGTCGCGGCCTGTTGAAACAAGGCCTCCACCGCCGGACAAGGTATCAACTTCGCCCTCACCGAACCCGGTCGGAAACACCGGCAATCCCCCCTTGGGATCGAAGGTATAACACGGCCCCAGTCGGCCCAGTTTTGATGACGGCACGACAAACGAAGTGTCAAGCAAGTCCAGTGGTTCGAGAATGTTGTCGGCAAAGAACCGGTCCAGTGTCTTGCCGGAAACGACTTCCACGATACGACCGAGAACATCAGTGGCAACGGAATAGTGCCAGCGAGATCCCGGTTGAAACAGCAACGGCGTTGCCGCGAGGCGCACGACAGTCTCTGTCAGTCCACCGGCGCGTTGTCCGAAATCGAGGCGGTTGGCAGCATAGGTTTCCGACAATACGTCCTGGTTGAACCCGTAGGTGAGCCCCGATGTGTGGGTAAGCAGATTGTGCACCGTCAAGGGTACATTCAAGGCTTCGGTCTGATCCGGGCGCTCGGCATCCGGGACCAGCACCTGGATGTCAGCAAACTCCGGAATGAACGTCGAAACCGGGTCATCAAGATGCACCAGACCTTGCTCGTACAGCATCATGAATGCCGTCGAGGTCACCGGCTTGGTCATCGAATAGATGCGTGCCAGCGTGTCGGTCGTATAGGCGGTTTTGGCCTCCACGTCTGAAAATCCCGTATGCCCCTGCCATGCGATCCGCCCCTTTCGGGCGATCAGGGTTGCGGCAAACGGAAACCTGCCCTGGTCGATATAGCGCTGCATCCAGTCGTCAATGCGTGTGAGACGGGCAGCATCGAGGCCGCACTGGGCAGGAGATGATGATTGTAACGGCATGCGCTCAATTGAGTCCCAAAACAGTATGGCGGTCAAGAGACTGCAGCGTATCAAGCCGGTTTTTCTCCGGCACCTGCCCGGTTTCTGATTTTTTCAGGACAAGACCGCAATGTGACAAAACGCACATCCTGACAATCACAAACCTGTCAGTCTGTTTCACATAGCAAGTGTCGAATTCCGAACCCGGTTCGTGAGCGGCTTCAACAGGGGGAATACAACAGTGATGATCTTTGGCAACGCAACTTTCACCACCGCGCTTCATCCATGTGAATGCGCCTCTGGAGCAGGCAGGTTATGCGTTTCGGACATGTATCTGGCCCGGTATTGCAATTAGTATGTAGCGCGGATCAGGCAATTGTGAATACAACTATGGGATTTTCGCGAGTAACATTCAGAACCAACAACAAACCAAGGACAGGAGACTTACAATGATCAGGAAATTTTTTGCAATAACAGCGACAGCAATGCTGCTGATGGCGGGATCGCAGATGGCATCTGCCGCTGCCGTCGCCCCGGAAACTGTCACCAAGGCACCGGCTACCACCAGTGCTGCTGACGGCAGCTACAAGGTTGCCCGGAGCCATCGCCGTGGCCGTGGTCGCCGCCGTGGTCGTAACAGAGGGCGCAATTTGGGAATTGGTCTGGGTCTCGGTGCGCTTGCACTTGGCGCAGGCATCGCTGCCTCCCGTGATCGTGGAGCACATCGTTCCTGCCGCCGTGTTGAACGCCGGTGCGCAAATCGCCATGGCTGGGAAACCCGCAGATGGTACAACTGTGTTGAAGATCGTGGTTGCTAGATCAACCTGACAAGATCTGATGTGACGCCGCCGGATATGTCCGGCGGCGTTTCTCATTCCTTTGGTATAAACCGTCAGGATGTCTTTCTGTATGATAGACTTCATGCTGGCGAAGCAATTGAATTCATCGACAAAAGAGGTGCCTGAATCGTGAACGCCTTGCAGATTGCAGCACTGCTGATTGTATTTGCCGGTGGTTTCGGCGCTATCAATTACCTGTTTTTCAAACTGCCGCCGGCCATTGGCATCCTGGTGGTCGCCTTTCTGGCGTCCCTGGCGGTGATCGGCCTGGAAGCCCTGTTTCCAGTCCTCTCCATTGCAGAAGCGGTAACGGCCTTTGTCGCCGAGATCGAATTTTCCCGGGCCCTGATGGAAGGCATGCTGGGTCTGTTGCTGTTTGCAGGCGCACTGCATGTCAATATTGATGACTTGCGGGCCGAGGCATGGGTGATCGCTCTGATGGCGACACTTGGGGTTGCACTTTCCACCCTTGTCATCGGGGTTGGGTTTTACTGGTGGACAGCCATGCCGCTATTGGTGGCAATGGTGTTCGGCGCGCTGATTTCACCAACTGATCCGGTTGCCGTACTCGGTGTTTTGCGCCAGGCCGACCTGCCCAAATCCCTGGAAACCAAGATTGCCGGCGAGAGCCTGTTCAATGATGGCGTCGGCTATGTGGTGTTTCTGCTGCTGGCGGGTCTGGCGTTTCCGGCATTCGGCGCCCACACCGAACCCACCATAGCCGGTGTCGCGTTGTTCTTCGTGAAAGAAGCGCTGGGCGGCGCGCTGCTGGGGGCGGTGCTGGGCTGGTGCGTGTTTCGGGTGATGAAGCGCATCGACGATTATTCGCTGGAAATACTACTGT
>JBDNEZ010000468.1:0-9005 GCA_041690095.1 Anderseniella sp. | reverse complement strand
CAGGTGAAACATGAGCAACCTTGAAAAACTCCACCACCGCATCAAGACCGGCTTTCCCCGCTGCAAGGACAACGACGGCCGGTGTGCAGAAATCTACCAGATACTCGAACGCTTCGACGACATGGTGCTCCACGAAGTCAACGATCGCTTTCTGGACCTGTACACGAAAAAGCAGTTTCCAAACCCGATCGAGATAGAGCGCATATGTCACCAGGTGAAGCGTGAGCGGGAATTGCGCACGAACGCAACGACATTCACCAGTAAATCCGAGAAGCAGCGCCAGGCCGACCGTTTTGATGATCTGTGGGCCATCGACCATCTTGATCACTTTGGCGCCCGGGCAGTAGACGAAGGCTGGCATGTGGAGTATTACGGATATCTGGCACGCAACGCCCGCCAGCCGGGAGAGAGGGACATCGACGAGATGCGAACCGCCGCAACTGCCCGAGCATCCGGACCGTATGCCGAGATTCACCGAAAGAAGGCCGACAACATTGCGGAAGTGATCCGCGCCCAACTTAACGAACCCCCCAAGCAGGAGAAATGGCATGTCAAAATTTGAATTGAAACGCAATATGGATACCGGAATGTTTGAGGTTCTGGAGATCCGCACCGTGCCGCTGGGCGCATTTAGGGACCCGAAGTATGCACAATTCTTCATGGACGCGCTCGATGCCACGCCAGAGGTGCCGCGCACAGATGAAACCCAGGCGATGCTGAAGCAGGTTGCAGACGATGTGGTGAAAAAAGTTGATGCTTGGGATGCAAACCGTGCGCAGACCGAAGACATCAGGGCGACGTCAACTGAAAATCTCGTTCCAGATATTCCCAACCCGAATTACGATATCCGCGACGCAACGGCCAAGAGTGAAAACCGATGGATAGCAGACAAGGTGGAATTTAACGCCATTCTTGTGAATTGGGCCGATAACACGCCAAACAAACCATATTCTCCAGACGTCTACGGGAAAATACTGAAGCTCATCGCCGCCGCACCTAAGTCTGGATTTGCGAACGAATGTCGGTCCGTGCATCGCGCCATGCTCATGCGG
This sequence comes from Anderseniella sp., assembly GCA_041690095.1. Classification (GTDB taxonomy): domain Bacteria; phylum Pseudomonadota; class Alphaproteobacteria; order Rhizobiales; family Aestuariivirgaceae; genus Anderseniella. Next base: position 7,953 of record JBDNEZ010000468.1, on the reverse strand, counting down.
GACAAGCTGATCGACACGATGGAAGTCCCATCACCGGGTGAGAGTATCAATCCAGACCCAATACCGCGCCCGGTCAATGTCGACGATGAAATCACAACCTGCGCGAAGAGTTACATCAAGAACATGGTGCCGCTCACGCGTCTGCGGACCAAAAACAACAAGTGCAAGGACGAACTGACAATAATTGCCAACCTGGCGCAGCCCGGGCTCGATCCGGACGTATTCAAGCAACTCACCGCACGCAAGGTCGCTGTGCAAAAGCAGATGGACAACCCGCCAGAAGAAGCCCCGCACAAGGACATCACCCAGGCCACCAGTGACGCAGTGAAGTTTCTCTACGCGGTTGATCTTCCAAGCAATCATCAAACCGCGGAATCATGCGGTGACGAAATCAAGAAGATCAACGCACTGCTCGCCCGCGGTGCCGACAAGTCAGTCTCATACAGACTGAACGGTCGGCGCGGCGCCATCGTCAAGCAGCAGAATAAATTGCTGGAAGCGAATGCCGAGCCCGCCCTCATTTCAGAAAAACTGACCGATCAGGTAATGGATGAATTGTTCGAGATTGTAAATCCGATGTGCGGAACGTCGCCAAAGGTAGTGACTAAAACTCTTATTCACCGAAACCCGACATGGATAGAAGAAGAAGTGATCAGCGTTTTCGAAGGACTGGTGAAGTCTGGGGAGATTTCCGTCCTTGATATTGCGGCGGACGATACCCGACGTGTGTTTATCAACATACCGGCATCCGTTGAGCCGCTGATGATGGATGAAGAAGCCGTGCTCGACAAAATCACGACACAATACCAGAAAGACGAAAACCACATGATTGAAATTCCGGATATCGGGGATTTCAAGAAGCTGTTCAAAAACAGCCAGCAGCGCGATTGCCTCAAGCACATCAAGACGCTGGAAGAAAAAAAGCACCTGGGCGTCATCGTGGCAAAGGACAACATGATGCTTCTCAGGATATCGCCTATGGACTGAAGTAGTTTGCGTTTCTGACCCCATCCATTACCGGCGGAATGTTGAATGTCACGACGACGAGGCCTATCAGGCATAACACCATACCGAAAAAAGCAGAAAAGTGGGCATCAGAAGCGCACTGCAGTCGTCGAGCCAACCCCTGAATCCCTGCATCAAAAGGCAAGGGCTCAGGGAGTTGCGTTCAAGCAGGTCAATAAAAACGCCAGCACGGATTATCTGGACTTGCTGTATCACGCTGGCAAGTTGCCCGAGCATCAATATAAAGCCGGGCAGAAATTCGCATACTTGCGACTGGTGACGTTCGGCCGGCAGAAGATCACCGCATCCATGCAGCAGGTCATTCCAGAGCAATTATCATCCGATGACGCGCCTGACCGGTTGCTGACAGACGAAGAAAAGGCCGAGTTGCGCGAACGCCAGGAGCATGAATACACGCGGGCATGTCATTGTCTGCAGACATTGGGCCGTGCAGAGTTTGATTCCGTGCAGAGATTGTGCATCGATGGCGCTGAGTTGACATGGCACCGGTTGCTGCATGCAAAAAAAGGATTGCAAACACTGGCCGATATGTGGAAACTCTGATATGTAAACGTTGCATGTGTGAGGACTGATACGATGAAATTTCTAAAACAAAAACTATTCCCGCAAACACAAGACGAACGTATGGACGCCATTGGGTTTTGGGTATTTGTCGCCTTTACCGGCTTTGCTGTTTCACAAATAGCAGGTTTGATCGGGCTGCTTTCCAAATGAGCAAAACCAATCAGTACGAGGTATTCCGGCTTGCGTGCGCGCACCCGGACTGGACGTGCAACCAGATCGCGGAGCACATCGGCTGCACTGCCGGCTACGTGAGGCGCACCAACCAGCGGCAGAAAATGGGCATACCGAATATGCTGCAAACCGAAGGGAACAAGCCATGACAGACAATGCAGTAGCAAAACCAATGACGGCGACTGAACAATTCCGCGAAAAGATATTTGATCGCATACGCTCTGACATCGGAGACCTTATGCCGGACGAAATGCTGCGGGAAATCGTCAAGCAGTGCATCCACGACGAACTCAACAAGCCAGTTGGCGGTATCGGCGGCGGCTCGCCCTGGATCAAGCATATCATCAAGGAACAAATCAGCGGGCGTGTCCGTCAGACAGCGATTGATATTGTCAGTGCTGAAGAAAGCAAGATACACGCCGCAATGGTCGAAAACCTGAAAGAGCAAATGCCTGAAATGATGGCAACGCTTTTGCTGACTATTTTGAAAGGACAGGCAAACAGCCTGGAGTTTGCCGTTCAGGAAATTTTGAACAAAGTGCAGAGGTACTGACGCCATGACACGAAAAATCTGTGACATATGCTACGGCACCAGACGTATTCGCTTGCCGATCAAGCCAACAACGCCGATCGCGATATATCCGGATGGTGAGGTGAAAGATGACATGATTCGCGAGACTTCGCGCGAGTATCCCTGCCCGGAATGCTCGCCGCATGTCGATGACAACCACGTTCAGATGATCGGCATGATAACACAGGCGCCGTTGAGGGAGTGGAAACACGACGCACCCCGCATCAAACGTCATGTTCATGAAAACATCGCACACAAGATAGCGGTAGGTTTGCTGGACGCCGGTTTCATTCACTTCACCGAGCGCAAGTGGGACATGCACCCGGAATGCGGCCCTGACACGATGGAAGTAACCGGACGCATGGGCGTTGTGACGACGAATGTTGTGTCATCGATGGACGATCGCATCAAGACCGCCGGCACGAAGATTGCGATGGGCATTCACGAAACCGCAAGGCGTGAATTCTTCAAGCACACATTTTTCGACGTGCGGGGGCCGATTCACCCGGAGCGCGCCTTCGAGTTATTCTCGGACACATACAAAGGCTACCTGGAGACGGCGGCGCGAGCAGTGAAGGAGGAAAGCGCCCATGAGTGAATGGCAACCGATTGAAACAGCGCCGAAGGGCGGGATCAGCATTTTTTGTTACATCCCGATGCCAACCGAAAGAATGCTCACGCTTCGATATGAGGCGTCCATGAAAATGTGGGTAACTGATGTTCATTCATTCGTGCCGTTTGAACCGTCGCATTGGCAACCCCTTCCACAACCACCAGAGGTAAAGCAATGAGTGAGAAAGACCCGATTAAAAAAGCATCATTCACCCAATCTCAGTTGGCTGATTTAGTGAAGGAGGGCGTTGAAGCACTTCAACAAATTAGTTCTGGAAAATCGAAACTCGCAGCAACTCTGCATGAAGCTAAATCTATTGGCTTCGATATAAGGGCAGTAATGTGGTGCATAAACGTTGGTCATGAGGAAGCCAGCAAAGCTGAGGCAGATGAAATTGAAGCAATGTGCGATTTGTATCAGGATTCGCTTGCCGATGTGCTTCCAGGATTCGAGAAGAAGGCCACCACCCATGACACATAAACGCTTAGACAGGGCAAACCTGACACCGGCATTCATTGAACGTGCAGCGGATCGCGTTGCCGTGCCGCCGGCCCGACTGCTATGGCAGGGAAACAAAGCCGTGCCCCAATGGTTGCTCCGCAGACTGGATACTCACAAACGAACTGCGCTTTATGCAGAAGTGGATTGGCGTCAGTTGTCGCAATATCCTGCAGCAGAAGTGGGTTAGCGGATCCGGCGAGGTCGACTGGCGCGATGTGCCGTTTGTCAAATATGTTACCGAGATTGTGGAATGACCAAACTCAACAGCATGGGAACCGAGCACGAAGAAATGCCGTGGAATCCGGTGGAATGTTGCGTGCACGGCCACCAGGTCCATCTGAACAACATCAAGGACAAAACCTTGTTCATTGGCGTTATTGCCTGCCCGCAATGCGGTGATGAACTGCCATACAAGGAAGTGCGTCGCCGGAATTGGGTTTATTTCATGTGGGCGCGCATCAGACGCGCATTCACCGACTTGACATGTACTGATCGCCGGGCGTAACCTTCAACCACTGTCACTGAGAACGGTAGGAGATACCGCCTTTTCGTCTAGCAGGGAGGACTGAACCCATGTAGCACAATCTCAAAAATCTTGTTTACACGACAAGTACCAACTACCTTGTAGCCGCCCTGCACCCCATGCTCCCCCATAATGGTATTTGCAGTGCGGTTTTTATTTGCCATACGCCGCCGTCGCTGGCATATTCGCTATTGGAGTTCTCCGAGTTTGTATGTGCGCGCTAACAGCACATTTCATTCGCGCCTGGTGGCTGGTAAATTGCGACAGCACCAAACAGGAGATTGGCATATGCGAGTAGAGGCGCATTTTGCTTCCACATGGGACCGCCGGTCGTCGCGAATAAGGCCGGCGGTTTCCCCATCAACCGAAAGGACTGAATTATGACGAATATCAACGCCAATCAATTACACGGAACTGTCAAACAGACTGTGAGCCCGCAGCCGCAATCATTTCTCGAACGGCTGGAACAGATATCACGCAACGTTGATTCCCTGCATTCAACAATGGCGCACATGGAAAACCATATTAACGCGCTGGACGGCGATCCCCCTGGGCCACATGACAATGCAGACAGTGGCAGACCGATATCAGCTTCAAATTGGATGGATTTAATCTACCAGCAGTTGCTTTCGACATGTTCGGAGTTGTCGGATAACTTCTCCAGAATGTCTCAAACTCTGGTGTGTAGCCGATGCGGTTCTTTGGTTTTGAAGGGGAACCCGTTTCAACCTGTCTTGCTTCAACCGAAAGGGGTGGCTCTTTTTCGTTAGAAAAAGATAAGTGTTCTATTCTTAGGTTAGGCGGCAAATCCTGCCGGTAGGGATTGCAATTTTTGCCGGTAGGGTTTTCACCTTCTGAGCCTTGCGGCAAATCCTGCCGGTAAGGGTTTTCACCCTCTGTTTGTCTGTCGTCAGCCTTTCCATTTTTCTGCTGATAAACTTGTTGGCCCTTGGCCAGTTTCCTGATTTCAGAAAGCCACTTCAGGTATCCAATTAAATGGTACTGGAATGACATTCTGTTGCCTTTCGAGTTCCGCCGTTCAGACACTGAAAGCAAACCTGCTTCGATCAATTCGTCGATTGCAGACCTAACGCTGCGTTCTGACAATCCCAAAGATGAAAAAGAAGGCGCCGGCGTCCGCTGATTTTATCCACATCATCAGTATCGTGATGCTATTGACAAACGTATCAAAAACGCGCTAGGGCCTTGTTCATCAGTTTCACAGTTCGCCGCTGCGGCTTATCCCGCCCCCTGGAAATAGCCCCGGCCTTGTTGAAGATTGATACCCGGCAGACGAAAAGTGCAGAGAACCATGGAGCCCCAAACGCTCCGGGGTTTTTGCTTTGAGCGAGGTCTTCAGATGGCAAACATCAAAGCAAAGGCGAGGATGGAAGACGTTTTCGCTACTTACATCAAGATGGATCAGCCTACTATCCCCGGCGCTTTTGAGAAGTATCTGAAAGAAAACCCGACCAAAACCATATCTCTCATAAGCGTCAAGCGGTGGGCCGCGAAGTACAAGTGGCTCGACAAGGCAATTGCGAACGATCCTACAATGCCCCACCCCGGGTACGAATCCAAAGAGCATCATGGCAGTCCGGTCAAGGTGCGCAAGGCCAAGGCCGCCAAATCGCCATACAAGGACGACATCAAGCTGGCCACGCCTGAAACCATCAAGGCGCTGCAGGGCAAAATACTGGACAAAATGCACACCGAGTTGGGTTTGATCAACATAGACTCAACGGACAAACTTAGCGATATGCTGGCGATTGTTGGCAGAATGCAGACACTTGAGCACGAATTCCGCGGTAACATGTTCGCAGGACAGGCGGATGCCCCATCTGAGGGCAACCTACCAGAATCACCAGTGGTCGACTTCAAGACGGTTGCAGCACAGGTGAGAAAATCAACGGGTTAACCGATGCCGGCAACGCTGCACGGCGCAAGATACCTGACAGGCAGGAACAACAGCCTTAGAGAAGTGATACTCGAAGATCTGCCATACATGGACTTCGACGAGACCGTGCGGTTTTATGATCTGTTCCACGCAGCCCGGCCGACGCGCGAAGACGTTGCGCTCCTGGGCGCGAACGATCGGTATTATCTACTCACGGTGTTGTTGAACCGGCCAGACGCGCTGCATCCGTGGTTGTTTGATCGCAGTAGAGAGGTTGAGGCGAACCCGGACGGGTATCTGGATCTGTGGGCACGCTTCCACTACAAGTCGACGATCATCACGTTCGCCGGCATCATTCAGGAATTGATTCGCGATCCGGAGATACGGATTGCCATTTTCTCGGCAACACAGAAGATTGCAGGAAAGTTTCTCAAGCAGATCAAAGAGGAATTGCAGCAGAATTCACGCCTTGTCGACATCTACCCGGACGTGTTTTTCTACAAGCCCAAGTCGGAATCTACGCAGTGGTCCGATGTTGGCATCAACGTCAAACGCAAGGGCCGGCCGAAGGAGAACAGCGTTTCAGCGTTCGGGCTGGTCGACGGTATGCCGATCGGATCGCACTTTCCGCTCATGGTTTTCGATGACCTGGTGACAATCGAACTGGTCAGCAATCAGGATATTCGCGAGAAAGTCACCGAGCGGTGGGAATTGTCGGACAGTTTGGGCGTCGAGAACGGCACGCGCAAGTGGCATGCGGGCACCAGGTACGATTTTGCCGACACCTACGGGACGCTGCTTGAGCGCCAGGTGTTGAAACCGAGGATCCACGCGGCCACAGACAACGGTTTGCTGGGTGGTAATCCAGTTCTGATGACGCCAGAGGCATGGGAGACCCTGAAACTCAATCAGCCGTCTACGGTTGGCGCGCAAATGCTGCTAAACCCGATCGCGGGCAAGATGGCCACGTTCAAGATGGACTGGCTGCGCTATTTCAACGTGCTGCCGGCCACGCTGAACATCTACATCATGGGCGACCCGTCGAAAGGACGCACGAAAGAAAGCGATCACACGGCAATTGCGGTGATTGCGATCGACAGCCTGGGCAACAAGTACCTGGTCGACGGCATGTCGCATCACATGACGCTATCCGAGCGCTGGGTTAACCTGAAGCGGCTGCACCTGAAATGGGACACCATGCCCGGGGTGCAAATGGTGACGGTAGGATGGGAGCAATACGGGCTGGTTACGGACATCGAGCACTTCCAGAGTCGGATGGTGGACGAGAAGTATTCATTTGCCATCACTGAATTGGGCTGGGTGCGCGAGGGGCGGCAGTCAAAAGAGGACCGGGTACAGCGTTTGCAGCCGGATTTCCTGCAGTCCAAGTTCTACCTGCCCGAGATTGTGTGGCATGAAGTCAACAAGGGCGGCGGCCGCGCGGTGTGGCAAATCGACCTGATCAAGAACGAAATCCAGTACCGCCCGTTGCTCAATGATCTGAAGCAACAGCGCGATATCAAGAATTCAGGCCAGGCATGGCGGGCACAAGGCGCCATCCTGCAGAAGAACGAAGACGGAGAGTTGTACGACCTGACGCGATTGTTCATCAATCAATACCTGTTTTTCCCGCGCTCGAAGCTGCGCGACCTGATTGATGCAGTCAGCCGGGTTTATGATCTTGATCCTGTACCGGCAGTGCACTTTGAGGCTGCATACGAGAACGAACCTGTGTACTATCCTGATGCGTAAACATTGCAATCAGGAGGACTGAAGCATGAAAGATGATAAGAAGTATCATAAATTGGCAATGAGGATTGCCGAACTTGAGTTTTGGAAACAGCAACTTGTTGCCGATTTTTACTCATTCCAATGCCGGTTTTTTGGTGATGGGAAGGAAATCTCTGAAAAGGAACTTCGCCAACGCCTTACAGATTGGGAGCCGATGAGGGCTGCACGTCCTGAGACGGTGGGAGAATACTTCGAAATTCGCTATGGTCAGAAGTCTCTTCACAGCAAAGAGGGGTTGCTCCCAGGTCAGTCGCTCGTTATTTCGTCTAGTGGCATGGATAACGGATGTTACGGTT
>JBDNEZ010000467.1:0-11041 GCA_041690095.1 Anderseniella sp. | reverse complement strand
GGGTTGGAGAGTTATTTCGTCGTCAATTGGAGGGCTGATGGATGCCGCACTGGATGCCGATGAAGCGGAATTGATCCAAAAAACCATTCTGGCCAACGCGACAGGTGCGATTGAAGTTCATGACATCAAAACCCGTGTATCAGGGCCAGCCTCTTTCGTTGAATTCCATCTGGTTGTCGATGGTTCAATGAGTGTCCAGGCGGCTCATGAAATATGTGATCGTATCGAAAGCCAGATCACTTCCGTTGTCAGCGGAGCAAAAACCACAATTCATGTAGAGCCCGATGACAAGCGAAAACATAGCGGTTTGAGAGTATTTTAGCAGCAAGAAACACGGGGTTTGACCAACGCGGTCAAAAACCATGATCCTGATCGTTTCCAACGCTGTCCTAAACTACCGGACGAGCCAGGAATGCCGGCATGTTGTCTTCGGTGAAGCTGGACGGGGTGTCGTCGTGATCATTGTCACGCCCTCTGCCGCCACGATCGCGTCCCCTGCCGCCACGCTCACGCTGCGGTTTTTCTTCCGGATGACGATTGTCGGGTCTGGCTTCGACGGGAGGTTGTTCCTGTTGCACGACTGCCTCGACCTTTGCTTCCACTTTTTCTGGTTCAGGTCTCGATCTTTTGGCTGCGGGTTTCGATCTGGGCCCGGCAGCCTTGCTGCCACGGCGGCGCTTGCCTTTTGAAGCGATCGATTCGGCAATCTCTTCGTCTGTCGGGGCGTCGCCTTCCCAGTCGATGGGCTTCTTGATCAGGTCTTCGATGTCCTTGAGCGCCCGAAACTCTTCCCATTTCACCAGAGTGTAGGAATTGCCCAGACGACCGGCGCGGCCGGTGCGGCCGATGCGGTGCACATAGTCTTCCGAATGCGTCGGTACATCATAGTTGTAGATATGACTGACATCAGGAATGTCCAGGCCGCGAGCGGCAACATCAGACGCGATCAGATAGGTGATGCCGTTGTTGCGGAAAGAATCAAGTGTCTTGAGGCGCGAGCGCTGGTCCATGTCGCCATGCAGCGCACCGCAGGAGAACCCGTGCTTTTGCAGGGATTTTTCCAGCAAGGCCACAGTGGTCTTGCGATTGGCAAAGATGATGCCGTTCTTGACGTCATCGGCATGCGCGCGCATCAGGTCGCGCAGTGCATTGCGTTTCGACGTATCATCGGAAGGAGCATAAACTGCCCGCTGGGTGATGGTTTCTGCGGTGGATGAAAGTGCCTGGGCCTTGATTTCAACGGGGTTGTGCAGGAACTGATTGGTAATGCGCTGGATTTCAGGCGGCATGGTGGCCGAGAAAAACAGCGTTTGCCGGGTGATAGGCAACAGTTTGGCAACGCGCTCGATATCCGGAATAAAGCCCATGTCGAGCATGCGGTCAGCTTCATCGACCACGAAAATCTCAATGTGCGTGAGCATCAGCTTGCCGCGTTCGACATGATCGAGCAGGCGCCCCGGCGTCGCGATCACAACGTCAGCGCCGCGGTCGATCTTGCGGTTCTGTTCTTCGAACGACACGCCGCCCATCAGCAGCGCAATATTGAGCTTGTGGTTTTTGCCGAGCAGTTCAAACGCTTCATGGACCTGGGCTGCCAGTTCCCTGGTTGGTTCCAGAATAAGCGTCCGAGGCATGCGCGCCCGGGCTCGGCCCTTTTCGAGAATGTGCAGCATCGGCAGCGTGAAGGCCGCCGTTTTGCCCGAGCCTGTCTGGGCCAGGCCCAGAACATCCTTGCGCTCGAGGGCGGGCGGAATGGCTTCTGCCTGAATTTTGGTAGGTTCAGTAAAACCGGCGTCCTTGACGGCGGTTAGGACCTTTTCGCTAAGGCCAAGTGTATCGAATGACATTAAGTTGTTTAGACCGTTCTATAAGCGCTGCACGGGCTGACGAAAACAGTCGCCGCGCCCAATGGAGCTGGTTGATGTGCCGGGCTCAGACCGGATGTCTGCGACCTCTTTTACGGCACCTCACGCCTGGCGCCGAAACGTACATGAGTGTTGTATGGGGATTCGTGATCAAAAAGTCAATTTATGTGCCTTGCGTCATTTTGAACGGGGTTAACCGGTTTAGTCGGTGTTCAGCAACGTATCGGCTGCCTGCTTCCACGGCGTGAACGCATCAGCGTCGCGCAACACCTTCAGGCCTTTCAGCGTAAAAGAGCGCTCGGTTGCCAGATCGGCGACCAGTTCCGTGACGGGAGTGAGCGGGCGTTCGCGCACCGTTGTGGCGGCCGCGCGCGTCATTTGAGCCGTGAGCAAGCGGGCTGTCGCAGGATCCACACCGTGCGCCGATACCCAGTCAGACATCTCTGATATCAACTCCTGGACCCAGCCGTAATAACACGCAATAGTTGCTGCTGGCGCAAAATTGTCTTCAGTCTCCAGGGCTAACACCGGACCGCAGGTCTCCAGTAGTGCCCGGCATTCTGCATCTTCGGGAAAAATCAGCGTGGGGCTTTCTCCAAACTGCGCTGCGACCACCGGCATTGCCATAACCAGACGCGCCGGAGCAACGGCCGGTGCCAATTCTGAAGTGGGCAGACCGGCGCACAGGCTCAACACAGTCTGACCATCAGCAAACGAAAGTGCTTCACACACCGCAACGGCATCAAACGGGCGGACTGCCACTATCACAATGTCGCAGCGCTCGACGATTGACTGATTGTCGGAAGCAATCTCGACGCCATACTTATCTGCAAGTTCGGTTGAAATCTCGCGACCACGCCGCGAAACCAGAAAGTGAAACCCCGTCTTGGTCATTGCAGGCATCATGTGCTTGATGAGATGGCCTGCGCCGATAATTCCGATTGTCCGGATCATTTTGTTTCCTTCAAAGCAGCCAGCAAAGCTGGAACCGCATCCTCGATTTCACGGCACACATATGCACCTGCCGCGCCAAGCTGATCGCCTACATCCACCGGCAACGAGGTATTGGACCCATCCGGCACCTGGTTCAACCTGCCGCCGATCAGAACCGGAATCTGATTATCAAGGGGTTTGCGTAACGCATTGTAGTAACTTAACGCAACGCCATTATAGGTGGACAGGGCTATGGCGTCTGCCCGTTCACTCAGGGCTCTTGCTGCCAGAACCTGTGGTTCGACGGAAGTACCGCCGTCGATCAGCGTTGCACCGGCGCGTGACAATACCTCATCCAGAACCAGCTTGCCGTGTTCGTGGACATCTGTAGTGGCGGTTAGTACGCGGGGGCCCAGATTGGCCAGTACCTGACGATCAGGGTTCGATACGCGCGATAAATGGGTGCGTGCCATCTCGATCACTTCCTCAGCGATGTCTGAGGCAGTTGTGTTGCTCCGGGCCGCAAACATCGTCTCCAGTCGCCTGCCACCCAGCCGACGAAGGACCAGCAACATCTCGAATGGATTGTTGGTATCAATGCCGGCTTCAGCGAGGCCGTTGATTGCATTGTCGAAGAATGTCCTGCCGCCCGCCACAATGCGATCCGCCAGTGTGCGGGCAGGGGCCGGATCCAGCAGCGGCATGTGCCGGGTCTCATGGCTGGCAAGGCGGCCAGCAAACAATTGTGCCTCTACGACTTCGCTCATGTCAGGAATGCGCTGGTTTTCGGTAACCGGTACGGGGTTGATGGCGTGACCGGTCGGCTTTAACAACTGACCGGCAATATCGATGGACAGATAACTCGACAGGCTGGCGAAGTTTTCTTCCCGCGATCCGCGATAGCTGGTGGTATTGCCGTAAATCATCGTACCGGGTGTGTCTGACACATCGGCCAGGGCAAGGTGAAAGGCGAGGCGCCGCACCGGGTCTGAAAAATGATGCCCCCAGCAATGACTGATCTCGACCCCGATGAGTTTGCCGATGTGGCGTTCCAGCAGCACGGCCCCGAGCGAGCTTGACAGGTCGCCGAACAGGGCCGCGAAGCCGTCATCCAGGTTTGAATGCACCAGGATGGGCACCGGCTGGGCGGCAATCAGCGCAAGCGCGGTCAGCGTCGCCGTAGTGCAGATCACGTCGTCTGAATGATTTTGCAGACGAAAGGTGAAATACTGGCCGAGATTGCCGATGCTGGTTGAACCGGCGGCAAGCGCTGCGCAGGTGTTTTCAACCGATGCCGGGAACCCCAGCACGAAATCTCCGAAATGCGGAGCAACCGGTGCTGCCTGCGTCAGGTGGGCAAAGTCTTCCGGCGTGTCCAGTATCAGACCGGTGCCTTGCATCGCATCATCACGATCGTCTCTGGGAATACCCATCGACCAGTCCAGGCAAATACCATACCGGTCAATGGTGATGTCGCCGGCGGCACATTGCGCATGAATTTCCGCCCAGGCGCGGCGTGATTTCACCGGGTCGCGCCAGCCGATCTGGGCGTGCTGCATCAGGCAATTACCGGTGAGCCGTGCGCGCTTGTAGTCAGCCTCGCACGACACCTCATGATGGATCAGAAAGGCGCCGCGCTGCAACTGCCAGTCCTGTGCCAGCGACCTGCCGTCAGAAATCAACTCCGAAGCGTCGGGAAGCGCCTGATCGGGAAATATGTTGTTGCGGCTTAACATTGCAGATGGACAGTGCCTTGCAGGCTGGATCGGTATGGGGTTTGGTTGCAACACATCAAGACCATAAACCTGATCGTTTCTATAGTGTTAGCGCAATTTCCGGATTCAGCTGAAACGATCTCGGCCACTGCGCAATTGATATATGTCGCTGTTACACCTGATGCAGGATGATTGAAATGCCTGAACCGCTTTTGCTGATACCGGGATTGATGTGTACAGCGGCGTTGTTCAAACCCCAGGTCGCCGCCTTTTGCGGCAGCCGCCAGGTGATCGTCGCCGATCATACCGGAGCATATGACATGCGGGCCATTGCCCGTCAGATACTGGACAGTGCGCCTGACCGGTTTGCGCTCGCCGGACTGTCGATGGGCGTCTATCTGGCACTGGAGATCATCGCCCTGGCACCGGAGCGCGTTACGCGTCTGGCATTGCTGGACAGCAAGGCCCGGCCCGATACGGCTGAACAGCTTGCGGCACGCCATGACTTACTCGCAATGGCGGACGACGGATACTACCTCGACATAACCTGTGACGTTCTGCTGTCTCGTCTGGTGGCTGCTGGGCGGTCTTCTGAAACTGTTTTGCGCGATGTAATTGTTCAAATGGCAATGGATACCGGAGAGGCGGTCTTCAGGCGCCAGATGACTGCAATCATCAATCGGCCCGGCTATCTGGCCGGGTTGCAGGCCATTTCATGCCCGACACTGGTGTTGACGGGTCAACTGGATGTGATCACCCCACCTGACTGCGCGCTGGAGATGGCGGTGCTCACGCCCCATGCCAACCTCCATATCATCCCCAGATGCGGGCACCTGTCCACACTCGAGGCGCCGGACACCGTGAATGCGGCCATGCAGCGCTGGCTGTCTGAAACGTAAGCAATGCTGACATTATTCGTGATTTGACGAGTCGTGATTTCCAGGTGCATCCTTCGCTCATCCATTAAGCAAGGAGGTCTACAAAAATGACTCCGCCAAAGCACGGCCTGCTGTAATCAGTCGATGTGAACAGAGCGCTTGCGCTCGGGTCAGAAAGCCTGGTTCCAGCTATTCCAACATACAACGAACCTGAATTTTCGGGCCGTAATGCCCGTATTATGAAAAGCTTGGTCTCATGACCGGGTAAAGGCAAATAAGCCACAAGGCCCCGCGCGGTTGAATGCTCCGGCGGGGCCGATTGCATGGAAAGTTGCACGCAAGGCCAGACGCTTGATGTACAGGAAAGACAAGTAAAAACAAGTCGATATTGCGATACTTCAGGTCATTGGAATTTGGTCTGCTCAGCATCAGGCAGATGGTCTCACATAAAACGTGATTTGACCGTTGGTCAACAATTCGTTAAATGTGGAGTCCTGATAGTGAAGATTGCTCATATAAGGCAATCACGCTGGAGACGCGTATAAAACGCAGAAATTCTGATTGAGCGTTTGTGACGTGTAGTTGAGAATGATTGATCCGGTGCTGGCGGGCCCCAAATCCCCTGCTATACTCGTCGGTCCGATTGATCAGGACCTGGCATATCTGAAGCTCCCCCTCGCTTCGAACCCAGGTTCTTCTCTAGAGTCTGCAACCCCGCACATCGCCCCATGTGCGGGGTTGTTTTATGCATGTCATGATGGCGACCCACGTTGCGTAAACATGGTGAAAGAGCGCCAGTTATACCAAAGGAACTGACTATTGACTATGAAGCGCTCCCATATTGTCGGGCAGGTTTGCAGCGCATCCAAAGTGTACTTTCTGTAAGACGGTTCCCCGGACTGCCGGCGGTTGTCACCACGATCCAGTCCAACCGGCTGTTCAAACTTGTGACCTTTTTGCCGGGTAAACTCGCATCCGGACCCATGCACATGCCATACTGCGCGCTGATGATTCGCCACGATGCTCTTGATAACCGGAATATGAATGTCCAAGTCACTTGACCTGTTTGGCAATACGGAAGCCACGCCTGCTGCTGTGAAGCCTGTACCTGCTGCTCCTGCGATTGCGCCGGAGAAGATACGCAAGCATCCGGCGGCTGAGGCCGGCTACACTGCTGCCGATATTGAAGTACTCGAAGGCCTGGAGCCGGTTCGCCGTCGTCCCGGCATGTACATTGGCGGCACTGATGAAAAGGCCTTGCATCCCCTGTTCGCCGAGGTGATCGACAATTCCATGGACGAAGCCGTTGCCGGTCATGCGACCTTCATCGAAGTCGAGTATGATGCCGAAGGATTTCTGAGCGTCTCCGACAATGGCCGCGGCATTCCCATCGACCCGCACCCAAAGTTCAAGGACAAGTCTGCCCTGGAAGTCATTTTGACGACCCTGCATGCCGGCGGCAAGTTCGACTCCAAAGTCTATGAGACATCCGGCGGTCTGCACGGCGTCGGCGTGTCGGTGGTCAATGCACTGTCCGAATTGCTCGAGGTGGAGGTTGCCCGCAACCAGACACTGTATCGCCAGGTCTATTCGCGCGGGGCTGCCCAGGGTCCGATATCCAACGAAGGCAAGGTTCACAACCGGCGTGGCACCAAGGTGCGTTTCAAGCCTGACGAGCAGATTTTCGGCAAGGATGCGAAGTTCAAACCTGCCCGCCTGTTCAAGATGGCCAGATCCAAGGCCTATCTGTTCGGCGGTGTTGAAATTCGCTGGTCGGTTGATCCCGTCCATTTGTCAGACAAGGACGACACGCCGCAAAAGACAGTGCTGCATTTTCCCGGCGGGCTGAAGGATTACCTGGAAGAGGTAATCCATGGCCGCCCGCGCGTGACCGAGGAGATTTTTGCCGGCAAGGTCAAGAAGGAAGGCGGGCACGGGTCGGTCGAATGGGCAATTGCCTGGTTCGGCGGTGCGGACGGCTTTGTCTCATCCTACTGTAACACCGTGCCCACAGCCGAAGGTGGTACCCACGAGCAGGGCTTGCGGTTTGCGCTGAGCCGCTGCCTGAAAAACTATGCCGAGCTGTCCGGCAACAAGCGCGGATCGATGATCACCACCGAGGACGTGATGTCGTCAGCCGGCATCATGCTGTCGGTGTTCATCCGCGAGCCCGAATTCCAGGGCCAGACCAAGGAAAAGCTGGCCTCGGCGGAAGCATCGCGCATTGTCGACAAGGTGGTGTCCGACCATTTTGACCATTGGCTGACGGGCCATCCGGCGCAGGCCGACAAACTGCTGGACTGGGTGCTGGAGCGCGCCGACGAACGTCTTCGCCGCCGTGCCGAGCGTGATGTGGGACGCAAGACGGCCGTGCGCAAGCTGCGCTTGCCCGGCAAGCTGGCAGATTGTTCGGCTTCCGGCCGCGCAGGGTCCGAATTGTTTATTGTGGAAGGCGACTCCGCCGGCGGCTCAGCCAAGCAGGCCCGCAACCGGAAGAACCAGGCCATCCTGCCGCTGCGGGGTAAAATCCTCAACGTTGCCTCTGCAACACGCGACAAGCTGAATGCCAATCAGCAATTGAGCGATCTGTTGCAGGCGCTGGGCTGCGGCATCGGTGAGAAATACCGCGAGGATGATTTACGCTACGAGAAGGTCATCATCATGACCGACGCAGACGTTGACGGCGCCCACATAGCCTCGCTGCTGATCACTTATTTCTACCGGTTGATGCCGGCACTCATCGAGCAGGGGCATTTGTATCTGGCAGTGCCGCCGCTGTACCGGCTGGTGCAGGGTACAAAGTCTGCCTACGCCCGCGATGACGCCCACAAGGACGAATTGCTGGCCGGTGATTTCTCCGGTCGGGGCAAGGTCGAGGTGTCGCGCTTTAAAGGTCTTGGTGAAATGATGCCGGCGCAGCTCAAGGAAACCACCATGACGCCGTCAAAACGCACATTGCTGCAGGTGCAGATGGCGCCAAGTGAAGCTGAAGTGACGGCTCGCGTGGTCAAGGAACTGATGGGCAACAAGCCTGAAGACCGGTTCAATTTCATTACCGAGCGAGCCCGGTTCGTGGATGACAACGAACTGGACATCTGAACCTGCGGGCCTGGTGACATTCTGGTGACAATCACGACAATGTGAGGTATCCTCTGCGTTACCCACGATCAGCCGGGTTCACGGCGGTGCGGTTTTCGGTTTGTCTTTCAATATGTCGGTGCTGGGGACCCCCAGGCCTGCCGGCGAGTGGCCCACTTGGGCCGCGCTTGCTGCCTGTTACACAATCTGGCTTGCTGCAATCGTCTGGCACGATGTGCTGGGGTGGCTCTGGTTTGTGCCGGCCATGCTGATGGTGACGTTTCACTCGTCGCTTCAGCATGAGGCTCTGCACGGCCACCCGACACGCTCCGGCGCGCTCAATGAGGCCGTGGTATTTGTGCCAATAGGGCTGTTTGTGCCGTATCGGAGGTTCCGCGAAACTCATCTTCGCCACCACAACAATGTCATGTTGACGGACCCTTACGATGATCCTGAAAGCTGGTATCTCAGCCGCCATGACTGGTACTGCACCAGCCCTGTGAAGCAACGGTTGCTCAAATTCAACAGTACACTGGCCGGTCGGGTTCTGATCGGCCCGGCGCTGGCGCTGTACGGTTTCTGGCGCAACGACGTCAGGCTGGCGCGCGCAGGTAACCGCGAGGTCGTGAGGGCGTACGCCCTGCATGTTGCGGGATTGGTGCTGGTCATTGCCTTGCTGGTCCGGGCAGATATTCCATTGTGGCAATACGCGCTGCTTGCGGCTTATCCGGGCATGTCAGTCCTGATGATCCGGACCTTCATCGAACATCGCGCCACGGAAACCGTTGCGGAACGCACTGCGGTCATTGAAGCAGGAATGCTGATGCGATTGCTGTTTCTCAACAATAACTACCACGCGGTCCACCACAATCATCCTTATGTATCGTGGTTCGGCCTGCCGGGCATTTGGCGCCGGGACAAGGCGGAAACCTTGCGAGGCAATGGGTGTTACCACTATCCCGGTGGATATTTTCAGGTCGCCGCACAGTGGCTGTTCCTGCACCGTGAACCTGTTGAACACCCGTTCATGCGGCGCGACATCAATGACGCGCATGCACGCACCTTTCAGCCGGACAGCCCCGATGTTGAAGTTGTGTTGCCTGTTTCCGGCCTCCAGGTCGACGTCGTTCACGCGGGGCTTGAGCCGTAACCGGTCGTGATCCAGGTCCTGCGAGTGGACAGTGAAAACCACAGGGACATCTGCTGCCGCTTGATGTTCCGGGCGGATTTGCAGCATATGCGTGATCATGACAATCATGCACACACTGGAACGCCTTATGGCAATGGATGACGCCACCTGGGCGCGTCATGCAAATCCGTGGTCCGGCTGGACCCGGTTGCCCATATTGCCACTTGTTGCCTTGAGTGTCTGGTCGAGGATCTGGATCGGCTGGTGGTGCGTGCTGCCGCTTGTGATCCTGATCATATGGACATACTGGAATCCGCGGGCGTTTTCCGAACCCGTTTCAACCGACAACTGGATGTCAAAAGTCACCTTTGGAGAGCGCGTCTGGCTGAATACCCGTACCCACCCGATCCCTGACCATCATGCCCGCATGGCCTGGTATCTTGGTCTGTTGGCAGGCTTGGGCCTTGTGCCGTTGATCTGGGGGTTGTGGGTGCTGAACCCCTGGACCGTTGTACTTGGACTGTTCGTTACAGTGCTGGGCAAGTTGTGGCAGATGGACCGGATGGTCTGGATATACCAGGACATGAAAGGCCAGGTTCCGGAGTATGCGGCATGGCTGCGCTGACCTGCATTGTGTGCTCAAGCAATGCGACAAGGGTATTTCCGGTCGACCGCGACGCCAGGACTTACCATCGCTGCAGTGACTGTGACGCGACGTTTCTGCACCCGGCTCATTTTCCCGCCCCCGAGGCTGAATATGCGCACTACCTGACCCATGAAAATCATGTAGCTGACGCAGGTTACAGAGCTTATCTGTCGAAACTGGCGAACCCGTTGCTGGCGCGGCTTCAGCCCGCATCATCGGGCCTGGACTATGGCTGCGGACCGGCTGCCGCACTGGCTGATATACTGCGTGAATCCGGTCACGCAATGCAGGTTTTTGACCCGTTTTTCGCAAACCACCGGTCTGTGCTTGCGCAGCCCTACGATTTCGTGACCTGCACGGAAACGGTCGAACACTTTCACCGGCCTGATGTGGAATTCGCACGCTTGTGCGGATTGCTGAGACCAGGTGGCCTGCTGGCCGTGATGACGATTTTTCAGACCGATGACGCACGGTTCGAGAATTGGCGATACAGGCACGATCCAACGCATGTCGTGTTTTATCGTGAGCATACATTTGCGGTGCTGGCTGAAAAACTCGCACTGGAGTGCGAGATTATTGCCAAAGACGTGGTGTTCTTCACCAGACCGGCCTGAAAATGCCACACGTGACCGTCCGTCGGAGATTGATTGTGATACCACGCGGCCGCACCATCACCATGCACATGACATATTCTTTAATTGTAATGTGGCTGAAGCCGGGGCATGGTCCGCGCCAAATTCAGGTTACACGAAACTAAAAAAGGAATGTTTGATGTCTTTATCCCTAGTCTTGCGCGC
>JBDNEZ010000466.1:0-4534 GCA_041690095.1 Anderseniella sp. | reverse complement strand
GGCAATGGTCAGGGTTTCGATGTCACCAAAGCCGCGCTTGTCCAGATTTCCGGAGCCGGCGTGGTGCATCGAGTGTGCGTAACGCCAATACTCAAACGGGGTCATGGTCAGTACCCCCATGCACCGTCCGACCCAGTTGTTTGCGGTGCGTGACGAAAACATCGCGCGATGGCCGCAATCATGCTGGACGATAAACAGGCGAACCATCATGAAGGAGGCCACCGGCACAACCAGCAGGCTCAGCCAGTAACTGACACTCAGGAGTGCGTAACTGGCAATCCATGCACCTGCAAAGGGCACCAGTGTCAGCATGATTTCCACAACCGCCTGGCGGTCGTCGGCGCTTCTGTAGGGTGCAAGCTTCTGGACCCAGGCGCGCTCGGCGGCAGTCAAAACAGTATTCTTTGCAAAACGGATACCACCCTTGGTATGATTTGTATGTCGTCGTCAAAGCGCACTGTATTGCAGCCTCACGCGTTGAGAGCAATCGCTTTTTACCCGCTCTACCGGCTTTGTGACCGGAAAGCATCAGATTGACGTAACGTTCCTGGACACTGTCCCTAAAGTACCCCGGCGGCTCGAAGTGACGCGATTTTGCAGCTATTATAGCCCAGTTCGGTCAAAATCTCCCCGGTATGTTCGCCAAACCGGGGCGGAGGACGCTGCAGATCCGGCGTGCCGTGATCATACGAAAATGCCGCAACCGGAAACCTTGACGGGCCACCGTCAGTCGGCGCAAAGCCGGTTTGCTGCACAATACTGCGCGATTTCACCTGCTCATGCTCAAGCGCTTCATCCAGTGTGCGAACCCGGGACGCAGGTACCCGTGCGTCGTTTAGTAGCGTTTCCCAGTGCTCGGCACTGCGGGTCTTCATGTGTCCGGCGATTATGCCGGCGTCACTTGCAGCCATGTCGCCCACCTGAGCGCGCGGTATGTGCGCTATCTCCAGTGCTCGTTCCGGCTCTCCGACTGCTTCGAACAATCGTGCCAGTTGCCGGTTGGTCCACGCCCCGACCATCAACAGGCCGTCGGCAGTTTCAAATGTGCGGTAGCCGGCATAACGCGGATGATTGTTGCCGTGCGGTTGTGGCGGTTTTCCCGTCACCAGTGTGTCCGTGACATTGGCGCTCATCAACATCAGGGCTGCGTCCAGCATCGAAACATCAATGCGCTGACCCTTGCCGGTTTTCTCGCGTTGCAGCAGGGCGGCGGAAATAGCCAGCGCAGCCTGTGCGCCGGTACCGTAGTCAACCATCGGAGGCCCTACGCGGAGCGGTCCGGTTTCGGCATTTCCGTTTGCGCTCATCAGGCCGGAAAAGGCCTGTACGACCACATCATAGGCCGGGTGATTGGCTTTCGGTCCGGTTCGGCCAAACCCGGTCATCGAGCAGTAGATCAGTTGTGGTTGAAGGGCCGACACGGCGTCATAGCCGAAACCTAGTTCTTCCAGCGCGTCTCCGGCGTAGTTCTGTACCAGAACATCTGCCGATTTGATCAGCTGACGCAGTATGTCACGTCCAGCCTCGGCCTTGAGATTGAGCGTGATGGCCCGCTTTCCGGCATTCTGCGCCTGAAAATAGGTTCCGTATGCTGCGTCGTTCAAAGCCGGAATCACACCTTCCTCGCGAGTCATGTCGGGATTGTCCGTCGGTTCGATCTTGATTACATCGGCGCCTAGAACCGCAAGCTGGTAGGTACAGAACGGTCCGGCCAGTACATGCGTCATGTCCAGCACCCGGATTCCTTCGAACGGTTTCATGATTTATGTTCCATGGATATTATGATCGCGGCATTGCTGCACCATTGCGTCACAACCCCGGCGCGTGTGCAATAGTTTTATCGCACGCGTGCAGTGCCTGCCTGCTTCAGATTGAGCAGGTTACCCAACAGGATGAGAGACGCGCCTGCCACGGTGAAAAAATCGATACCTTCAGCGTAAATCAACCAGCCGGCAATAGCGGTTGCCGGGACACGCAGGAAATCCATCGGCACGACCACGGTAGCATCCGCATACAACATCGCCCGGGTCATACAGTAATGTGAGAACGTCCCGCAAAATGCCACGGCAACCACAAACCCCCACAGATGGACCGGCACCGGTTGCCAGACCAGATAGGCGGGGATAGCGCCGATAATACCTTGTATGATCAACATCCAGAACAGGATGCGCACAACGCTGTCTGTGCGGGTCAGTGCCTTGATCATGACGACTGACACAGCGAAACCTATCGATGCTGCCAACGCCCAGGCCTGGCCAGGATCAATTTTGCCAGCCTCCGGCCGCACAATCACCCACACTCCGAAAAGCCCTAACACAATAGCGGCAATCTTCCAGGCGTTCATACGTTCGCCCAGGAACAGGACCGCCAGAATGGCCGTCCAGATCGGCAGGGTGAATTCGATCGAGACAACTTGCGCCAGAGGTATCAGGACAAGGGCCGCGAACCATGAATACTGTGCGCCGTAATGCACGACATTGCGGCTAATGTGGCGGAGCGGATGTGAGGTCCCCATGGACTGGAGGCCGCCATGTGCATGAATCAGCGGATAGATCAGCACAAGACCGATCAGGGCGCGCAGTTGCATAACCTGAAACACGTTCAATTCACGCGTCACTTCGCGGCCAACCACAGCCATGCATAGCATCAGCGTGATCCAGCCGGCCATCCAGAAGGCTGCTTTCAGGTTTGAAGGTCCAGGTGTCGTCATAACCGGTTCAGCCTATAGGCGTTTATCGCAAATCTGAAAACCACTTTTGTGGTGCAGCAGGCATGCATGATCAAAAACCGGTCATGGGCTTGACGCGCAGCGTGATCGCGCGCATTTTGCGCGCCATGAAACCGCTTCGTAAATCCGCCTGCAACATTTGCCGGATTATTATCAACTAGTCGCAAACTTGCGCTGGTAACGGTTCTGCATTTCTCAACAACAGAAAATGAGCAACTCCGGCCAGCGCGGCCTCAAGGGTACAAGCCGCATGGAATTGACGCTCTACAACTCGCTGACCAAATCAAAACAGGTGTTTCAGCCGATCGATCCGGCCAATGTGCGCATGTATGTGTGCGGCCCGACTGTCTATGACTTTGCCCATATCGGCAATGCGCGCCCGATCATCGTGTTTGACGTGGCCTACAGGCTGCTGCGTCAGACCTACGGCGCGGCCCATGTGAAATATGTCCGCAACATCACTGACGTTGATGACAAGATCAACGCGCGCGCCAAACAGGAAGGTGTGCCGATTTCGGTTGTCACCCAGCGCACGATCAAGCAGTTTCACGAAGACATTGCAGCCCTTGGGGTTTTACCACCCGACGTCGAACCGACCTGTACCAACCACATTCCGCAGATGGTTGAAATGATCAAGCTGCTGATTGCCAAGGGCCATGCCTATGAGGCTGATGGCCATGTGCTGTTCCACACTCCGTCCATGAAAGATTATGGCGAACTTTCGCGACGGTCACTGGACGAGATGGTTGCTGGGGCGCGTGTCGAAGTGGCGTCATACAAGAAAGACCCGACCGACTTCGTCTTGTGGAAGCCGTCCGATGATGAGACGCCGGGCTGGGACAGCCCATGGGGTCGGGGCCGGCCGGGCTGGCACATCGAATGTTCCGCCATGGCAAAACAGCACCTCGGTGAAGTGTTCGACATTCATGGTGGCGGCATCGACCTGCAGTTTCCCCATCATGAAAACGAGATCGCGCAATCGCGTTGCGCCCATGACACCAAGGTCATGGCCAATGTGTGGATGCACAACGGTTTCCTTCAGGTCGAGGGAAAGAAGATGTCGAAGAGCGATGGTAACTTCATCACCATAAACGAGCTTCTGCAGAAATGGCCCGGTGAGGTTCTGCGATTCAACATGTTGCGAACGCAGTATCGTCAACCGATCGACTGGACAGAAAAGTCGGTTCAGGAAAGCCGGGATGTGCTGGCCGGATGGTATGCAAAGGCCTCTCCGGCTGATGCAGACCCTGCCATGACGGGGGAGGTATTGGAAGCGCTGCTGGATGACATCAACACACCGCGCGCTATCGCGGCACTGCATCAGATGGCAGATGCAGAACGTGCCGCAAATCTTGCCGCTCTGGGGTTTGCCGGTGATCTCAGCGACCCTCGCGCACATCAGGTGGACGAAGCTGCGATCGATGCAGCCATCGCGTTGCGGCTGGAAGCCTTCAAAAACAAGGATTTTGCCGAAGCCGATCGCATTCGCGATGATCTGACGGCTCAGGGAATCCAGCTAAAGGATTCAAAAGACTCAACAACCGGTGAGCGCCTGACAAGCTGGGAACTGAAGTGATGAAATTGTCGACCCCCACCCCCAACCCCTCCCCACAAGGGGGAGGGGAGCAAAGCGCGATCGGGCCGGTCAGTCAGCCCCTCCCCCTTGTGGGGAGGGGTTGGGGTGGGGGTGATCAAGCATGACAACCCGCATTTCGCCAAAAACCAGGCGGGTCGCGCAGCGTCTTCGTCGCGAACAGACACCGCCCGAGCGAAAACTGTGGCTGCACCTGAGACAACTCAGGACAT
>JBDNEZ010000465.1:0-7249 GCA_041690095.1 Anderseniella sp. | reverse complement strand
TGTCAACGATCAAGGCAACACCCGGGGAGATGTCACACCTCAGCGTGCCGGCATTGAACCGTGATGGGGTCTGCTGGGAAATGGCGGTGTCAGAAAAGCCGGTGACCAGCAGCAACAGACCGGAGATTATCCTTTTGACGTGGTGCATGTAGTGTACCTTACCAGTACAGGCCAACCGAAAACAAACTCGTCGATTGTTGCATGATAGGCGCAAGGGCGCGAACACTCACACGGGTTGTCTCACGCTGCTGCGGACAAATGCCAGACCGGACACCGCAAATGGGCGGTTGATTCGATGCATGCCGGCTCTTCATGGCAGTACCGGCGACTTGAATCAACAGCCTGGTTTGACCACCGGCATTGCTCTTCGGTCAGCCAGCGGCACGACGCTGCGCTGCCGCCAAATTAGAGACTTTGCGGATCAACGGCTTGATTCCCGCTCTAAGTGACTTGTCACATCTCATTGAATTATCTCAACTTCACGGCACAGATGCCACGACACTTGAACATAACCTGACAACGGCAAAATGGCTGTGAGAGACCGCCCCATGTTCAGCATTGTCGACCGGATACAGACCACTCCACCCTGCCCCGGACCTAATCCTGACCCGGGGGCGTTGCGCCATTTCCCGTCACGATCAAGGTGACTTTGTTGCCCACCTCGTCGAGCGTGGCCATCAGCCTGTTGATTGCAGACATCGATTCAGCCATCTCTTCGCCGTAGCGGGAGACCAGATATTCCCGTTTGCCTGTCATGTCGATGAGATGAGCAGAGGTCTTCTTTTTCAAATGAAGGCCATTCTCGACAGCCAGATCCACGCGCTTGGACAAACAGTGCTTCAGGTTTCGCACCTCGGCAGGGTCCATGTCTTTGTGAACAAGCAAGGCATTGAAGTAGAGTTCGATTGCGTGAATAGCCGTTAGTCGACACGGCGCGCGCGCAGCAGCGCAGTTGGGCGCGGCAGCGATATGCCTGAGCGTGGTGGAAACGGGCCACTGCGAGTTGACAAGTTTAGCGCACCAGGCAACCGCCCCAATGGCGGCGAGACCTGCCATCTGCCCGCACACGCCTGTCCGTCTGGCAGGGCTGTGCGACAATGACTTCTTCTGCGATGATCGATCAAGCTGTATGGACACGGCACGAAAGCCATTGTTCAACCGTTCAAACCGTGCTCCCGCATTTTGCCGATGCCGTATGTTTCCAAAGCCGTTCATGCCGCAATCGAGTTTGATGGATTGGACCTAAAACTTCCTTGAACAGAATATTCAAATTGGATGTTTTGCTCGGTGACCTGATTCAGTTCAGGCACTTGAAACGCGACGCTTGCATCGCAGCACGCGCGCCGCATAATGCAATCAACCGGATGAGGCGAACTCTCTTTTGGTTCAAGCCGCGTTTGGTGCCAAAAACCCTGACGACGGACATTGGCGTGGAAAATTCAACGTGGCAGCAGAAGTGTTTCCAACCCATGCTGAAAGCATCCAGTCACCCCGGAGAACCGGCTTCAGCGCGTCCTGGACACCGGATCGATAAGGCGCACAAATGAACCGTGTCATCATTATTGATCCCGACTTTGAACATACGGGTGGGCACAATTACACCAACAACATGTTTCTGGCTGAACGGGTAATGTCAGAAGTTTTGATCATTGCGCCGACTACATTGCCCCTCGACATTACCGTTGGCAGCGCAAGCATCACACGTTCTCTGTCGTGCAATTCCTATATTGCGGATAAAAAATTCACTTTATCCGGAAGGGGCTACTACCAGCCCGAGTTTGAAAAAATCTTCACGCGACTTGGCGTAACAGCAACTGACCGGATAGTGGTTCATACCGGATCAAACATTGTCCTTGTTTCCCTGCTCGCCGCCCTCAACCTGTTGCCGGAAAACAGCAGACCGGAATTACATTTCAGAATATTGCGGCCCGAGAAAATCGATAAGGTTTCCCTGGCCGCCCATAGACAGCTGGCCACACTGGTCGATGGTGGAAAAGCATTTCTGTATTCTGAAACCAGGGCATTTGCGACTGAGCTTTCGCGCTTTGGCCATGATGGCAGCCGCGTGGACCAATTTGAAGTTCCCGCGATTTCTGCCGCTCGAGCTCCGGCAGACCCTCCTGTCGATGAGGTTCGTGTTGCAGTGTTGGGAACCCTGAGGGCTGAAAAAGGGTACCACCGGCTCCCCTCGATTGTTCAATGTCACAGGGCCCTGACCAGAGACAGCCCTGCGCCGCAGATCAAGTACCTGATCCATGCACCCGTAGTGAAGAACAAACGGCTTGCTGGACGGATGATGCAGGCTTTGAAAAACATGAATGTTCTGATGGATACAAAGCTGGAAGTTGAAGACCCTGATGTCCATGCAAGGTTTCTAACCGACTGCCATATGGTTTTGTTACCTTATGACCCGGGTCCATACACAAACAGGGGATCGTCGCTTGCCTGTGATGCTATTGCCAATGCGCGACCGATAGTGTGTCAGAAGAACTGTACTCTGGAAGAATATATCAGGGGCAAAAATGGCATTGCCACAAGCACGGATCTGGATTTTGCAGCGGCAATTGTGGAAATTTCCAGAAAGTATAGAACTTTTTCCTCTTCTTCTGTTGCCCAGGCCGACGAATTTTTGCACACCGTAAACAACTGTAGTCTGTTGCGACGGTTAAATTCCACGTAGGCTGAACATGGTTTGCAAGACTTGCTGCGCGGAGTAGCATCCAACAACAGCGACAGCCGCCTGGCTCCCGGGACAAGTTCACTCCATGCAACAGATGTCGAGCGCTCCTGAAGTCATCATGCTGGCCACATCTGACATCGAAAATTATGCCCGGTACTCACGAGCTGCCTGGGAGAAATTCTGTGCTTTTCGCGGCTATGGTTTTTTTCATTATCCAGACAAGCTGCTCTCAGACATGCATGTCAACTGGAGCAAAATTGAAATGGTGCGCCGGCATTTAGCCGCCACCAGAACGGACTTGGTTGCTCTCGTAGATGCCGATACATATGTTTGTGATCCCACGCTGCATCTTGGTGCAATAGCGGATAGTTATCCGGGCAAGGATCTGATGTTTGCGAGGGACTGTCGGAATATCGGTCCTTTTGTCTTTCCATTGAACCATGAAGCGGCATTCAAATACAAAACCCGGAAATTACCGAATGCAGGATTTGTCCTTATCAGAAACACAGAATTTTCAAGAAAATTCTTTGACAAGTGGCTTGCCCTGGCACGTAACGAATTGAAAGCACTTGCTGATATTCATCCTCGCAACCAGCGCGTGTTGTGGGAAGGGTTATACTTCCAGAACAAGAACAAAATCGCTCTGCTGGATTGCGTGGTCGAGCGTGTGCGTGATGTTGCTCATATTGCAGGTGCCATCCGCCACGGAGCCAAAGTGGTACATGTCAAGGAAGGCCTGACGGAAGCACAGGTCAAAGAACTCGAAAACCGAATCAATGCCACAAACCGGTAAACCTGACGGGGCCCTGCCAGAACATTCATGGTCAACAGATGCGTAATCCATCCCGCGCCTTCAAAACTGATTTGATAGAACAGATATCCTACTGGCCTGCACTCGCATCGCTGATGGTTCAGTACCAAAAATATGGTGGAGTATCTACGCGACCCGTCGCCGGAAATACCGTCATATCACTCACCAGCTTTCCGGCGCGCCTCGGCAAGCTGCACAACTGCATCCGGTCATTGCTCAGTCAGAAGGTTCAATCAGCAAAAATCGTGCTGTATCTGACCCGGGAGGAATGCGCACACATCCAACTCCCCCGAAAACTCGTGGTATTGCAGGACATCGGACTGGAAATCAGGTTTGCAGACATCAACCTGCGATCCCTGAACAAGATATTTCACGCACTTCACGACTTCCCGAAGCACACCATTGTCACCTGCGATGACGACAAGATCTATCCTGCCGGGTGGCTCGAAGGGCTGCTTCGGACACAATCAGAATACCCTCGACACATCATATGCAACAGGTCGCGATTGATTGAGTTCGACGATGATGGCAGTCTCCGGCCATACATGGGCTGGCCACCCGGTTGTGCGCAAGACCCGCCAATGTCATTACTGCCACTCGGTGTGGGTGGCATTCTTTACCCGGCAGACAGTCTCGACAACAGAGTTTCCGATACCGGGCTTTATACAAAACTCTGCCCGACATCTGATGATCTGTGGTTGAAGGTCATGGCCATGCTTAAAGGCACAAAGACCGTTCAGGTGCCGAGT
Source organism: Anderseniella sp. (assembly GCA_041690095.1). Lineage (GTDB taxonomy): Bacteria > Pseudomonadota > Alphaproteobacteria > Rhizobiales > Aestuariivirgaceae > Anderseniella. The sequence continues at coordinate 3,009 of JBDNEZ010000465.1, read as the reverse complement.
ACAAACGGTGTCTATCCGTCTATTCCGTTCTGGAACGGCCCGAAACTTTCACCGGAAAACTTGTGGGATGACGGCAACAACCGCGCGCTCAACAGGCTGATGCAGCATTTCAGGCTTTCTGAATCTGATTTCACCCGTGTGGAAGCCGAAAGGCAGACTGCAAACAGAAACCGGGACGCGTCATGATCCTCTACACCGTGGACACCGCATTCTTGCCGCTGGCGTGTATATCCATTGCTTCAATGGTATCCCATTGCGCGGGAAACCCGCCTGCCGTCACGATATTGCTTCATGATGTTGATACGCTTTCCAGAAACAGCGCCTCGCGGATGCTGTCCGAACTCGGGCTGCACTATGAGCTCATCGATGTTGAAACCGGCTGGTGTCAGCCCTGGTCTGCCCGCCGCAAGCAATCGCCGGCAAAGTTCGGCTACCTGAAAATGCAGGACTTCATTGGTCGGCCCGTCGATCGCGTAATTGTGGTTGATGCGGATACGAGATTTGTTGATGACGTGAACAAACTCCTTGATGCAGATCTGCACGGCAAAGTTCTCGGCGCTGTTGATGACACGGCAGTTATAGCAACCGGACAGGTGCATGACCTGCGCAGGAAGCTTCGTCTGAAAGAGCACGCAGGATATTTGAATTCAGGACTTCTTGTTGTGGATCTGAAAGCCTGGACAGATCACAAGATTGCAGCAGCCTGCATCCGGGTGTTTACCGACCAGCCTGAAGTTCTGACATTCAATGATCAATGCGCTCTGAACGCAGTTCTGTCCGGCGACTATGCGAGAATACCGTTACGGTGGAATTGCCTGCATGGGTCAGTACCTGCCGACTGGCCGATATCCATGTATCACTTTGCCGGGAGCTTCAAACCCTGGTCCATGGGTCTGCTGAAGCAGGTTCCGTATGTCCGTGATATTATGGGAGAAGAACAGGTCAACTTCTACCGACAGGCAACCGGACAACTGAACTGGCACGATGGGGCATTAAGCAATTCGGAAATTCTTGAGACCTGGAAGGCTATTGGCCTTTTCTGCAAAATGCGATTGTCAGGCCGTCTTGAGACCTACAACAACAGAAAATCCTCACCAGCCCTTCTCGAATTTGCGGCCACCAACCCGCATTTGATCCTGTAGGCTTCCGGCCACCTCATTCGCACCAGCACCTGATATCAGATTTCAGCAACAGCGACCCATTTCACCGGAGCTATTTTTTCCGCCGGCAAGGCGCGTGTCGCGCCGTGGTACATGTACCACAAGCGGCGCGCGACGTATCTGGCGGGAAAGAGCGCCCGACCCTTCGGGTGGGTCATAGCGGTCCATCGGGTGCGTTGCAGTGCTTGCCCGAGTGAACCGCTAAGATCCCATGAAACGGGTCGCTGTTGCTGATATCTGGTATAAGACGCTCATGATAATTTCCCACAAGCACAAATTCATTTTCGTCAAGACGAGAAAGACAGCGAGTACCAGCACGGAGTGTGCGCTCAGCGCAATCTGCGGCCCTGATGATATCCTGACAGCGCTGGACGATTTCGAACAGCATCGAATTGGTAGTCTGGGTACACAGAATTGCAGATACATGCCGCCATTGTTCTCACCGGAGTGGCCCAATCTGATTTCCCGTTTTGTGCGCAATGGCAAGGCGCCATTTGACTACTACAATCATATCAATGCATGGCGAATTGAAAAGCGGTTGAGCAAAACAGTCTGGAACAGCTATTTCAAATTCGCATTTGATCGAAATCCCTGGGACAGGGAAGTATCCTGGTACAGCCATCTGCTTTCGCAAACCCGTACCCAGAAGAGTTTTACAGAGCACGTTCACGATCTGCCGAAAGACAAGGTCCGAAATTTCGAGATATATTCGATACATGGCAAGGTTGCGGTTGATTTTATAGGAAAATTCGAAAACCTTGCCGCGGACCTTCAAAACATCATGGATGAAGTCGGCGTAAAGGATCAACTCCACATACCACTTACCCGCCAGGAGCTCCGCAAGGACCGGCGGCCATATAGCGAGCTTTACACGCCTGAAATGCGCGACATCATTGCAGGCGTTTACCCGCAGGAGATCAAGTTGTTAGGCTACGAATTTTAAAGCGGTTTCCAAAAAGCGCTTGAACACCGGAATTGAGGTGGCCCGAATGATTCATTCACTCACACACCGCACTAATGAATCACAATACCTGATGACTATTGGACGGCTCTGCCCCGGATGGATGGCTCCTGCGTGTAGCGGCAATGCGGGATCGAACTGAAAGGCTTCCGCAGACTTCAACCAACCCGCATCATGTTCATAGGTCACACGAGCAAAACTCAAAAACACGTTCAATCGTTTCAAATTCGAAAGGGGATCGATCATGCACTCAATTGAAGACTTCAAGGCCGGCCTCTTAGCCCAAATATCAAGAGCCGAGAAACAAGGCCGCTCCCACGTTGAGGTCAATGCCGGTGAGCTGCATCGTACGCTGGGCGGCTATCCTCCAACGGACAACAAAAATCATTCGATGCCCTCTTGCTGCAGTGTTATGAGAGACGAGTTGGCGAAGGGCAATGCCGAAGTAATTCACGAAACAGATAGCGGCAACTCTGCTTCTCTGACAATTCGCTATTACCTCCCACGGTGACCAACTGGCAAACGGTCCGTAGGCGCTCAAAGAGGTCGGGTATAAAAAAGCGCTCTGCCCTGCGACCGCTATGTAAAATCGAAGAAGTCGGCATACAAGAGGCCGTTGGCTTTCCGAGACGTTGCGTCAACGGTCAAGACCTCAGCACCAGCTGATCGAAGTGACTTTACCGTCTTGTTCTGGCAACAAACTGATAGGGAACTTCCCTGCCAATCTGGAGACAGAACGACAACGCGCATCCGCTCGGGTTCAAAGTGTTTCGCAAAGAGCTCCACGACTTCAGGACCTTCTGGTAAATTAGCACTTGCCTTGATTTGGAGTGCACTCGCGAAATTCCACCTACGTGCAGTCTGCACCTTCGAACCCATCTCGGTTGC
>JBDNEZ010000464.1:0-3092 GCA_041690095.1 Anderseniella sp. | reverse complement strand
TTTTCGCCGTTTCCGGGCACCAGTTTTCCATGGATTGTGATGTGGCTTGTCGTGGCCGCATCATTATTCACGGTTTACTTCGGATTCATCCAGGTCAGAGGCATTCGGCACTCCATCCAACTGGTCAAGGGTGATTATTCAGACCCCGATGATGCCGGCGAAGTCAGTCACTTCCAGGCACTCACAACCGCTCTGTCCGGCACAGTCGGTCTCGGCAACATTGCCGGTGTGGCGGTGGCAGTCAGCATTGGCGGTCCAGGCGCTACATTCTGGATGATTTTGGCCGGCCTTCTGGGCATGGCGTCGAAATTCACCGAATGCACCCTCGGCGTCAAATACCGCAACGAATATGCCGACGGCACTGTTTCCGGTGGCCCCATGTATTATATGTCAAAGGGCTTTGCAGAACGTGGCGTGCCGGGAGGCAGAATTCTGGCCGTAGTGTTTTCGATATTCTGTATTCTCGGCGCACTTGGCGGCGGCAACATGTTTCAGGCCAATCAGGCTCACGCTCAGATTGCCGGCATTTTCCCGGGTGGATAACCGGCATTGTGTTTGCCGTGATTGTATTTGCGGTTATCGTTGGCGGCATCAAGTCGATTGCCAATGTGACGGAAAAGGTTGTTCCTTTCATGGGGCTTCTTTATGTCGGCACCGCGCTCATTATCCTGCTGATCAATTTCGACAAGATCGGATGGGCATTTGGCCAGATCTTTGACGGTGCGTTCACGGGTCTGGGTGTGGCAGGTGGCTTCGTAGGCGCCCTTATCCAGGGCTTCAAGCGCGCCGCCTTCTCCAATGAAGCAGGCGTTGGTTCGGCTGCAATTGCCCACTCGGCGGTTCGCACCAAAGAACCTATCACCGAAGGACTGGTGTCCTTGCTGGAGCCTTTCATCGACACGGTGGTGATCTGCACCATGACAGCGCTGGTGATCACCATTTCAGGATTGCTGATCATTGATCCGGCAACCGGCAACTTTGTTCTTGATGGCAACTCGATCAAGACTGTCGGTGATGTTTCCGGCGTATCACTGACCTCTGCAGCATTTGCAACCGGCTTCAGCTGGTTCCCATATGTACTCGCGGTGGCAGTTGTTCTGTTCGCTTTCTCCACCATGATCTCGTGGTCATACTACGGTTTGAAAGCCTGGACGTATCTGTTCGGCGAAGGCAAGACCACGGAACTGGTGTTCAAGGTCATTTTCTGCATCTTCGTTGTCATCGGCGCCTCAGCCAGCCTGGGTCCTGTGATCGACTTCTCCGACGCGGCAATCTTTGCCATGGCAGTGATCAATATCACAGCGCTCTACGTCCTGATGCCGATCGTGAAGAAGGAAATGAAGTCCTATATGTCTCGCCTGAAATCCGGTGAGATCAAGCGCTTCAAGCACTAAACATATCATAGCCAAACGTAGATGCCGGGGTGATCAACATCATCCCGGCATTTTCATTGCCGGATAGGTCAGATCAAAGGAACTGACTATTGACTCATTTGATGGTGTCGCATCCGTTCACTCGGACAGGCGCGGTGCTCAGCGCGGTGCTTCTGCATCGGGCAAGCAATGCAACGCCCCCGAGGGGCCGCTATGATCCCATGAAACGGGTCGCTGTTTCTGAGATCTGGTATTAAGTCTGGCAAGATCACCATCGGCCCGGCATTTTCAGTGTCGTGTACCGGCGGTTGATATAGAGTCTTTCCAGATGACAAATGCCCCCGGCCTCGCTAGTTTGCCGGCAATTCCAAACACTTCTAGATGACTTGAGGATTTTCATGGCTGGCCCACGCACCCTGTACGACAAAATCTGGGACGATCACCTGGTTCACGAGGCCGATGACGGCACGTGCCTGCTCTACATCGACCGTCACCTCGTACACGAAGTGACCAGCCCGCAGGCTTTTGAAGGCCTGCGCATGACCGGACGCAGTGTTCGCGCACCTGAAAAAACGCTCGCCGTGGTTGACCACAATGTACCAACCACCGATCGCTCAAAGGGCATCGTGGAAGAAGAAAGCCGCATTCAGGTCGAGACCCTGGCAAAAAACGCCGCCGAGTTTGGCGTGCAGTACTTCTCCGAAACCGACGCCCGCCAGGGCATCGTTCATATCATTGGTCCCGAACAGGGTTTCACCCTGCCCGGTACCACGATCGTATGCGGTGACAGCCACACCTCAACCCACGGCGCATTCGGCGCACTGGCCCACGGCATCGGCACTTCTGAGGTCGAACACGTTCTGGCGACACAGACACTGATCCAGAAAAAAGCCCGCAACATGAAAGTACAGGTTGACGGTAAACTGGCCGCAGGCGCGACGGCAAAGGACATTATTCTTGCCGTCATCGGTGAAATCGGCACGGCCGGCGGAACCGGCCACGTCATCGAGTTTGCCGGAGAAGCTATCCGTGACCTGTCCATGGAAGGCCGCATGACGGTGTGCAACATGACCATCGAAGCAGGCGCGCGCGCCGGCATGATTGCGCCTGACGAAAAGGCCTACACCTACCTGAAAGGCCGTCCCATGTCGCCGTCAGGCAGCAACTGGGACGCTGCGATGGCCTATTGGAAAACCCTGTTCTCCGACGACGGGGCCCATTTCGATGAGATCATAACACTGGACGCTGCCTCTCTGCCGCCCATCGTGTCATGGGGCACGTCACCGGAGGACGTCATCTCCGTGGCAGGTGCTGTGCCGAACCCTGACGACATTGCAGATGAGGCCAAGCGGGTCTCCAAACAGCGTGCACTGGATTATATGGGCCTGACCGCCGGTACCCGGATAACCGACATCGACCTGGATGTCGTGTGGATCGGCTCATGCACCAATGGCCGTATCGAGGACTTGCGCGAAGCTGCCCGCATAGTAGAGGGTAAGAAAATCTCTGAACGGCTGGATTATGCCATGATCGTGCCCGGGTCCGGCGTAGTCAAGGCACAGGCGGAAGCCGAAGGTCTGGACCGGATATTCACTGCGGCGGGGTTTGAATGGCGCGAGCCGGGCTGTTCCATGTGTCTTGGCATGAACCCGGACCAGCTCAAGCCGGGACAACGCTGTGCATCCACGTCAAATCGCAACTTTGAAGGCCGTCAGGGGT
>JBDNEZ010000463.1:0-23468 GCA_041690095.1 Anderseniella sp. | reverse complement strand
GGCTCGACGCATGGCACGCTCACGCAGGTCTTCGGAATAAGGTCTGGTCATCCATGCTGGCCTCCTGCTCCAGCATGTACCTTGAATCACAACTCAACTGATTTGGGAATCTTGATTCCGTAAAAAAACAAACTGCTCTAAAGGCATCGCGGCGTTCGTTGTAGGAGCGGTAGCGGTCGTGACACCATGCAACGTGCAGATCCCAGTCAGAACCCCCATAACTCAGGATCGGCGCAGAATACAGCCACCACGGAGAGGCATAAAAGAAGCCATGGTAGTAATGCCTGTAATTATTGCGGCGATGCCGGTAGCGTTTACCATGCCTGCGGCGTTCACAACGGTGAACACCGTTTTTGTTACGGTTTACGCGCCCGTCGCCCCGCCTGATGCGGCGTTCTGACCGATTGATACGGCGATTCGACCGATTGATACGGCGGTCCGCCCGATTGATACCGCGGTCCGCCCGATTGATACGACGGTCCGACCGATTGATACGCTGTTGGTTGCGATCTATCCGGCGTTGGCTTGTCGTCGCCCGGCGTTCGCTTCTCGCGCGCGTCCGTACGCGGGGTCAGAGCGTCTCTCTGCCCGATTTACCCGTCGATGGGACCGGTTTACCTGCCCCTGCCCGCGATTGGCGCGGCGTTCAACACGTCGTTCCGGCATGCTTGCACCCCGATCCTGGGTCTGCACATCGGTTCTGTTAAGCTCGCGCGCGGCCTGAGCCGAAGGCACCGAGCCTGAAATGCCTGCTGCCAGCGCCAAAACGCCTGCCAGACTGGCCAAAAACTTGAATCTAATCATGGGGAATCCCGTTAATTACAGCAACCGAACCAGCGGTCTCCAACGAACCCTTCTCCCTACATAGATAGAGAACCGATGCCCGCAATCAATGAGGAAAATTTGACTTTCTTCAGTCAGGCATTGTTTTTTTCAAGCACATGGGCCCGTTCCTCAAACGCCGACATAACCTTGCGCACGGCAAATTCAAACACCGAGCCCATCGCCATTTGCAGCAACCGGGACGACATTTGATAATCCAGATGAAAATCGATGTCGCAACCACCGCGCGCCGCGGTAAACAACCATCGATTGTCGACGTGTTTAACCGGGCCTTCACTGGACGTCGCCCGGATCGTCAGGCGCCTGGTATCAACCACAACATGGGATACAAATGTCTCCTTGAGGCGCAGTTTCGGATACGCGATATCCAGACTTGCACAAAACGATCGTCGGCCATGCCCCAGGTCTTTCTCGTCCCAGACGTTCACCCCGGTGCACAGCGGCAAAAATTCTGGATAGCTGGCCACGTCAGCTACAATCGCCAACAGGTATTCCGGTGCAAAAGCTATCCTTCGGGTCGTATGAAAGACGGTCACGAATGCTAACCGTTCAGACGCATTGCCTGGCAATCTTGACCGCACGCGCGGCGCGCAGGCGGGCAAAATCGTCACCGGCATGATGCGACGACCGGGTCAGAGGGCTTGCAGACACCATCACGAACCCCTTGGCATAGGCGGAAGTCTCAAGCGCCTTGAATTCATCCGGCGTCCAGAACCGGTCTATGGCGGCATGTTTTGCCGTAGGCTGCAGATACTGACCGATAGTCATGAAATCAATATCAGCCGAACGCATGTCATCCATCACCTGCAGAATGTCCTCACGCCGTTCACCCAGACCTACCATCACGCCCGACTTGGTGAACATACCGGGATCGAGTTCCTTCACCTTCTGCAGCAGACGCAGCGAATGGAAATACCGCGCACCAGGACGAATGCGCCCGTACAGGTGCGGTACGGTTTCCAGATTGTGATTGAACACGTCAGGTCTGGCTTCGACCACGACTTCCAGCGCGCCGTCCTTGCGCAGGAAATCCGGGGTCAGCACTTCGATCGTAGTATCCGGTGCCGCTTTGCGGATAGCGCGGATCACTGCAGCAAAATGCTGCGCGCCGCCGTCAGCCAGGTCATCCCGGTCAACCGATGTAATCACTGAATGAGTCAGTCCCATCTTGGCGACCGCATCGGCCACCCTGTCTGGCTCGCCCTTGTCCAGTGCAACCGGCATGCCCGTCGTGACATTGCAGAATGCACATGCGCGGGTGCAGATATCGCCCAAGATCATGAACGTCGCGTGTTTCTTTTCCCAGCATTCACCAATATTGGGACAGCCGGCCTCCTCGCACACGGTGACCAGATTGTGATCGCGAACCAGTTGACGGGTTTCGTGATATTTCGCCGATACCGGCGCCTTCACCCGTAACCAGTCAGGCTTGCGCCGCTGCACTGGATTGTCAGGCTTGTGCGCCTTTTCAGGATGACGCGCGCGCGCCGCCGGGGTTGTGTCAAGAACTGTAGCCAAAGCCTGGTCGCCTTCTGGTAATTGGGAGCGGGATGAGAAAACATCGCATCCCGCCCCCGACCATGTTACCGGGGTCTCATCAACCCGTCATTTTTCAGCGCGACTTGATCGCCCGGTAGATGAAGATCAGCAGACAGGCACCGGCCACTGCCACAACCAGTTGCCCGATCAGACCGCCAAACGCGAGTCCAAGCGCGGCAAGAATAAAATTCCCGATCAGCGCACCGGCGATACCAAGCACGATGTTCATCAAGAGCCCGGTGTCAAACTTCATCACCTTCTCTGCAATCCACCCGGCCAAAGCGCCGAGAATGATTGTCATAATCCAGCCAATACCTTCCATAATCCCCTCCTGATTGGGTTCAGAACGGTAAGTCGAAAAGACTCACCTGCCCCTGATCATACGATAAACACTGATGAGAAGAACAGCCCCGACAGCAGACACCAATACATTGCCCCAGAACCAGCCATCAAATACTTCGCCCAGCTTCAGCCCCAGCGCATTGGCAATCCAGCCACCCACAAACGCACCCAGAATGCCGATTACGATATTGGTCAGGAGTCCGTGGCTGGCCCCGGTCAGTTTTTCAGCAATCCAACCCGCCACACCACCAATCAGCAAGGTGCCAAATATACCCACACCGCCGCCAAGGTCCATCAACGCCATATCCATTTCGCAATTTCCTTAAATTATCCCTGTCTGGGGCTACATATGTATTACACGACCAAATGCATCAAGTACGCTTTCATGCATCATTTCCGAGAGTGTCGGATGCGGGAACACAGTGTGCATCAGATCTTCCTCGGTGGTTTCCAGCCCCATGGCAATAACGAAACCCTGTATCAGTTCAGTGACCTCCGCCCCGACCATGTGGGCGCCCAGCAATTGCCCGGTTTTCTTATCGAAAATCGTCTTGATCAGGCCCTGATCCTCGCCCAGTGCAATGGCCTTGCCATTGGCCATGAACGGAAACCGGCCGATCTTGACGTCGATTGCCTTTTCCTTGGCCGCCCGTTCCGTCAGCCCGACCGAGGCAACCTGGGGATGACAATAGGTGCAACCCGGTATCTGTTCCTTCTTCATCGGATGAACGTTCGGTTGCTCGGCAATCTTTTCGATGCAGATCACCCCTTCATGTTCGGCCTTGTGCGCCAACATGGGCGGACCGGCAACATCGCCAATGGCATAAATGCCGGCAACATTGGTGTTGCCGTAGCCGTCAATTACCACGCAACCGCGCTCCGTCTTGACGCCAAGCGTCTCAAGACCAAGGTTTTCGATGTTGCCGACGACACCCACGGCAGAAATCACCCGGTCAACTTTCATATCGGATTTCTTGCCCTTGGCGTCTTCGATGGTCGCGGTTACATCATCTTTGCCTTTTTTCAGGCTCGCGACCTTGGTACCGGTCATGATCTTCAGGCCCTGCTTCTCAAGCTGCTTGCGGGCCAGGCCTGCAATCTCGGTGTCTTCCACCGGCATGATCTGCTCCATGATCTCGACCACGGTAACATCCACACCCATGGCATTGTAGAAACTGGCAAATTCGATGCCGATGGCACCCGACCCCACGACCAGCAGCTTGCCCGGCATTGCCGGCGGCACCATGGCCTCGAAATAGGTCCACACCAGCTTGCCGTCAGGCTCCAGCCCCGGCAACGCCCGCGGGCGCGCGCCCGTAGCGATAATAATATGCTTGGCTTTGTAAGTTCCTGCCCCTGCAGTCCCCTTGGGATCAGGGTGTGCCGGTTGCATCGCCTGCTTGGAGGACTTTGCTACCACCACTTCACCGGGCTTGGTGACTTTGGCTTCGCCCCAGATCACCTGAACCTTGTTCTTCTTCAAAAGATGTTCCACACCGCCATTGAGGCGTCCGGACACCCCGCGCGAGCGTTTGACCACGGCTGCAGCATCAAAGCTGACATTATCCGCCGACAGCCCATAGTCCTTGGCATGGTTCATATAGTGAAAAATTTCCGCAGATCGCAACAGCGCCTTGGTCGGGATACAGCCCCAGTTGAGGCAGATGCCGCCGAGATGCTCGCGCTCGACAATGGCGACTTTCATGCCAAGTTGCGCCGCCCTGATCGCGGTCACATAACCACCCGGTCCTGCGCCAATGATGATTACGTCGAAGCTTGTTTCAGTCATGCCTTCAGGTCCTTCACCATCAACAACCACTCAGCGGCCGCATACATTCTCAACTCGGGTTCTGGATTCCCGCTTTCGCGGGAATGACGAGATAGCGTCGCTCAATTTCCGTCATCCCCGTGAAAACGGGGATCCAATCCACTTAACCCCTCGATGCCCGGCCGCATGTATTCCCTGCATGGACACTGGTTTCCCGCTTTTATCGACGTGGCCGCTTGTTTTCATCAAACCAGCATCGCCATGGGGTTTTCAACATAATGGCGGAAGGCGGTTGCCAGCTGACCGCCGAGCGCGCCGTCGATGACGCGGTGATCAAACGCAAACGTCGCATTCATCACCGTGGCAATAGCGACTGCACCGTCTTTCACCACCGGCTTCTGCACCCCTGCCCCGACCGATACGATGGAAGCATGCGGCGGGTTGATGATCGAGGTAAAATTGTCGACACCGAACATGCCCAAATTGGACACCGCAGTGGTGCCGCCCTGATATTCCTCCGGCTTCAGTTTCCGGTCACGCGCGCGGCGCGCCATGTCCTTCACCTCGGCTGATATCATTGACAGTGGCTTGATTTCGGCTTCACGTACAATCGGCGTAATCAACCCGTCGGGGATGGCTACAGCCACGCCAACGTCGCTATGCTTGTGGAGCAACCGGGCGGTTGAGGTCCACGAGGCATTGGCCGTGGGCACATCACGCAGCGCCAGGGCCAGGGCCTTGATGATGAAATCATTCACCGACAATTTGTAGGCAGGCTTGTCATCCTTGCCGGTTGGCGCCAGCGCATTGAACTCGGCGCGCGATTTCAGCAGCGCATCCAGGGTGCAGTCCACCGAGATGAAATAGGCCGGAATGGTCTGATGGCTCTCCGTCAGGCGCGATGCAATCGTCTTGCGCATACCGTCATGCGGCAATTCCTCGAATGAGCCTTCCGCAAACAGCTTGCGCACCATGTCGTCCGACGCGCCGGATGCCACGGCAGGTGCCGGGGCGGCAGCACCAGATGCTGAGCTTGCGGATGCCGCGGCTGCCGGCACACCATCCTTAAGTGCGGTTTCCACATCCAGTTTGATGATACGCCCATGTGGGCCGGAACCCGACAACAGAGCGATGTCGATTTTGTTCTGTTTGGCGATGCGCCGCGCCAGAGGCGACGCAAAGATGCGAGTATCCGGCTGGCGTTCAGGCGTTGCAGCCGATGCCGCTGCTGGTGCAGATGCTGCCTTGGCAGGCTTTGCTGCAGGCTCTGCAGGTGCAGCTGGCTCTGCAGGAGCGGGTGCGGCTGGTTCCGGTGGCGCCTCAGCAGCGCTCGCATCGACAGAAATGTCGTCAGCATTTTCACCTTCTTCGAGCAACACGGCAATGATGGCGTTGACCGCCACGTCATCGGTGCCTTCAGCGACCAGGATCTTGCCGATCTTACCTTCATCAACGGCTTCGACTTCCATCGTCGCCTTGTCGGTTTCGATCTCGGCGATGATGTCGCCCGAGGTGACCGTATCGCCCTCCTTCACCAGCCACTTGGCAAGCTTGCCTTTTTCCATGGTTGGTGACAGCGCAGGCATCAGGATTTCTGTTGGCATGTCCTTGCGCTCCCCTTACCGGTACAGGACGGACTTGGCCGCCTCGACAACTTCGTCCACAGTGGGCAATGCCAGCTTTTCCAGGTTGGCGGCGTACGGCATCGGCACATCCTTGCCGTTGACCCGGGCAACCGGTGCATCGAGATAGTCGAACGCATGGGTCATGATCTGCGCGGCCACTTCTGAACCCACCGAACATACCGGCCAGGCCTCTTCCACCGTCACGCACCGATTGGTCTTGCGCACACTTTCCAGCACGGTGGGAATATCCATTGGCCGCAGCGAGCGAAGATCAATGACTTCGGCTTCGATGCCTTCAGACGCCAGCTTTTCCGCCGCATCCAGCGAATAGGACATGCCCATGCCCCAGGAGACGATAGTGACATCACTGCCTGGACGCGCAATGCGTGCCTTGCCGATCGGCACCACCCAGTCATCCAGCTTCGGTACCTCGAATTTTCGGCCATAGAGAAGTTCATTTTCGAGAAAGATCACCGGGTTCGGGTCGCGGATCGACGCCTTGAGCAGGCCTTTTGCATCGGCTGCCGAATACGGCATCACCACTTTCAGACCCGGCACATGGGCATACCAGCTTGCAAAGTCCTGGCTGTGCTGTGCACCAACGCGCGCCGCTGCACCGTTGGCCCCGCGAAACACCATCTGCGCACCCATCTGGCCACCCGACATATACAGCGTCTTGGCGGCTGAATTGATGATTTGGTCGATCGCCTGCATGGCAAAGTTGAACGTCATGTATTCGACAATCGGTTTCAGACGGCCAAACGCAGCGCCCACCGCAATGCCGGTAAAACCATGCTCGGTAATCGGCGTGTCGATGACCCGCTTGTCACCGAATTCTTCCAGCAACCCCTGGGAAATCTTGTAGGCACCCTGGTATTCGGCAACCTCTTCACCCATCAGGAACACGGTGTCGTCTCGGCGCATTTCTTCCGCCATGGCAGAGTTGAGTGCCTCGCGCACCGTCATCTGGACCATCTCGGTGCCTTCGGGAATTTCCGGATCCGATGCGGCCACGGCATTCAATGCCGCAGGAGCCGCCATTGGCTCAGGCTGGGCAGCTGCAGCCTCGGCTGCAGGCGCGGCAGAAGCATCCTCGGCTGCAGGTACTGCGGCAGGCGCAGCACTCACCGCAGACGCATCCTCGCCATCTACAGCAAGAATGGCGATCACGGTATTGACCTTGACCCCTTCAGTACCCTCGGCAATGGCAATTGAGGCAACCGTGCCCTCGTCCACCGCTTCGACTTCCATGGTCGCCTTGTCGGTTTCGATCTCGGCAATGATGTCACCGGAGGTGACAGTATCACCCTCCTTCACTAGCCAGCGCGCAAGCTTGCCTTCTTCCATTGTAGGCGAAAGGGCAGGCATCAGAATTTCCGTTGGCATGTTTTTTACCTTCCCTCACGCTTCCACATAGATGTCGGTCCACAACTCAGCCGGGTCTGGCTGCGCGTCTGCCTGGGCAAAGTCTGCTGCTTCCGTCACGATCTTGCGGATGCGCGCGTCGATGGCTTTCAGGTCGTCGTCGCCGAGCCCGTGATCACTGCCCAGGCGGCGCTTGACCTGTTCGATCGGATCATGTTCCTCGCGCATTTTCTGCACTTCATCGCGCGAGCGGTACTTTGCCGGGTCGGACATGGAATGGCCGCGATAGCGATAGGTTTTCATCTCAAGAATGTAGGGGCCTTTGCCGGAGCGGCAATGTTCGGTGGCACGATCCGCTGCCTCCTTGACCATGCGCACATCCATGCCGTCTACCTGTTCGCCGGGAATGCCGTAGACCGAACCACGGTTGAACAATTGTTCGGCCATTGCGGCAGAGCGCTTCACAGCCGTACCCATCGCATAGCCATTATTTTCGATGACAAAGATCACCGGAAGTTTCCACAAGGATGCCATATTGAAGGTTTCGTAAACCTGCCCCTGATTGGCTGCACCTTCGCCGAAATAGGTAACCGACACCTTGCCGTTGCCCTTGTACTTGTTGGCGAATGCAAGCCCGGCACCGATTGGCACCTGGGCGCCAACAATGCCATGACCACCATAAAATTCCTTCTCGCGGGAAAACATGTGCATCGAGCCGCCCTTGCCGCGCGAATATCCGCCCTGCCTGCCGGTCAGTTCCGCCATGACACCTTTCGGGTCCATGCCACAGGCCAGCATGTGCCCGTGATCGCGATAGGATGTGATCATCTGGTCACCTTCCACCATCGCCATTTCCATGCCGACAACAACCGCTTCCTGTCCTATATACAGATGGTAGAACCCGCCAATGTGACCCATACCGTACAACTGGCCAGCCTTTTCCTCGAACCGGCGGATCAGCAGCATGTCCTCGTAGGCCTTGAGGTCCTGATCCTTGCTGAATGTGGAATTGGACTGTGCGCTGGCTTTTGCGGCAGCACCGGTATCACCGGACGTTTTCTTGGCAGCTTTTGCCATTCGACCCCTCCCTGAGAGAATATAATAAGCCCTCTTTAAGGGGCCGGTTGACCATTGCCATAACACAATTGGTACCGGTAAAGACAACAAACAAGCTTGATTACCTTGATTTTGGTTATTATATTCAAAACTCGAGAGTATACGAGGTCAATTTGACAATTTAACTATAATTGAGTTATTTTTTTCAAAACCCAGTATTTCGCGAACCAGCTGCGATGCCATGTCCGGATCAACGCTTTCAGGCCGCATCAGCTTGACGCGCGCTTCAATAGCATCACGCGTTGCTTTGACTTTTGCAAGATCAACTTCACGCGCTTCAAGTCTGGCTATCTGAAGGGCATGATTTCCCAGGCTGCGCGGCCCCTTGGTAGCATGCCAATGGAAGAACGACAGCATGGCCACACAGCCGGCACACACCAGCACATCAAACAGTTTCGGGCGCCTGAACATAAGCAGTACCAGATCTTTCGGTTGCAGCGAATCCATCGCTTTCAATAATCGAAACTAGCCACCAAGCCATTAACGATTTGCTAACCGTGCCCGACGCCGGCCACCTGCCTGTCGACAGTCAGGTCATGACCTAGATCAGATTTATGGGTTCAATTGAATCCATGTTGCTCTAATCCAGCACCCTGGCCATGGCGCGAATGCACTGGGCGATTGTATCCGGCAGAAACACCGACCCTGACTGGACGTTGAACATGCAATCGCCTTCATCTCCGCGCGTCCCAACAGGTGCTATTTCAGAATTCCGCGACCAGCATAGATGGCCTGGCTGCCAAGTTCTTCCTCTATGCGAATAAGCTGGTTGTATTTCGCCAGTCGGTCAGAGCGGGCCAGTGAACCGGTCTTGATCTGCCCGCAATTGGTCGCCACGGCCAGGTCGGCAATGGTGACATCTTCGGTCTCGCCGGAGCGATGCGACATTACCGCTGTGTACCCTGCCCTATGCGCCATATCCACTGCGGCCAGCGTCTCGGTCAGCGAACCGATCTGGTTGACCTTGACCAGGATCGAGTTGGCCACCTTCTTGTTGATGCCCATCTGCAGGCGTTCGGGATTGGTGACGAACAGGTCGTCACCGACCAGTTGGCACTTGTCACCGGCAAGCTCCGTCAGTTCCTTCCAGCCCTTCCAGTCATCTTCATGCATGCCGTCTTCGATGGAGATAATAGGATAATCGTTGACCAGCTTGGCCAGGTAGTGTGCCTGTTCGGATGAGGTGCGCTTCACGCCCTCGCCTTCGTAGTTATATTTCTTGGCCTTGTAGAATTCCGACGCAGCGCAGTCGAGCGCCAGGTACATGTCCTTGCCGGCCTTGAAGCCCGCCTTGGCACATGACTCCATGATAAAATCCAGCGAAGCCTCCGGAGATGGCAGGTCCGGCGCAAAGCCACCCTCATCACCCACATTGGTATTGTGACCAGCCTTTTTCAGTTCACCTTTCAGCGTGTGAAACACTTCAGCACCCATGCGCACGGCTTCGGCAATCGTCGACGCTCCCACCGGCATGATCATGAATTCCTGAAAATCAATCGGATTGTCGGCATGCACGCCGCCATTGATGATGTTCATCATCGGCACCGGCAACACGCGCGCCGACGTGCCGCCCACATAGCGATACAATGGCTGACCGCAGGCTTCCGCCGCCGCCTTGGCCACTGCCAGCGAAACCCCGAGAATGGCATTGGCTCCCAGTTTGGCCTTGTTGGGTGTTCCGTCCAGATCGATCATGGTTTGATCAATCAGGGTCTGATCCTCACCGTCATAACCCAGAATGGCAGCGGTGATCCTGCCGTTGACCGCATCCACCGCCTTGGTCACGCCCTTGCCGAAATAGCGCTTCTTGTTACCATCACGCAGTTCAACCGCTTCATGGGCACCTGTCGAGGCACCCGATGGGACCGCAGCGCGTCCGAATGACCCGTCTGCCAGTGCGACATCCACCTCCACGGTCGGGTTGCCACGGCTATCAAGAATTTCGCGCGCGTGTACGTGAACGATTTCGGTCATGGAATCCAGTGCCCCTCAGATCGTTTGAGAATGTGAAGCTGCATATAAAACAACGCCCGCGCTAAAGTCTATCCGGTCGGACACCTTTACTCAGCACTCCGTGCTTCACGACGCGATTTGAGCGAAGGCTGAAATCCATCCTTCAACGACTAAATCCCCCGTACCGGCATTGGATCCCCGGGACAAGCCCGAGGATGACAAGTTGAAAAATCGGTTGATCCTGCATCTGTCATCCTTGGGCTTGTCCCAAGGATCCACAGCACTGGTTGCAGTGATGAACTCCCCCTCCGAGGCACGCAGTGCCGAGGCAAGGCCGACCGGCCGTCGCACGAAGTGCGCCCCCGCGGAGCGCAGCCGATAGGCTGCTGGCGTGAGCAGAATAAAACAGCCAAGGCCGACTGGCCATCGCACGAAGTGCGCCCTCGCGGAGCGCAGCCGTAGGCTGCTCGCGTGAGCGCTAAATGATTCTCAATTACTCCCCGAGTTGCTTATCGAATTCGCTGACCAGTGCTTTCAGCGGCCACGGATCAGCTTCGTCTGCCAGGTCCTTCAACGGCAGGGCCATGACGCCGGAAACCCCGGCTGAATAATCGGCCTCACCCAACAGCATCTCAACCAGGTTTTCCGCCGCCAGACTGTAATCTTCGGCGCGTTCGTCGTCCCAGTCATCCAGGCCGATGGCAATCTCGGCCTTGCCCTCATGCACTTCCAGCACGAACACGGCCTCGCGAATATCAATCTCACCACCACCCGGCAGGGCCAGCTTTTCGGCCAGGTCCGCACGCTCGCGCAGTGCCTTGAACACCCAGTCCTTGTACTCCGGCGCCAGGTCCACAAGATCACGCGCCGCCAACAGGGCCTCGCGGTCACCGTCCGCAGTAATCAGCAGCACGGGTGTGCCATCTTCAGCCATGCCAAGCTCGGCAAACAACCGGTCATCAACATCATGGAGTTCTACTGCCAGTTCATCCAGAACGGGTTCGAGTTCTTCCATGGTGAGGTCATCAAGCTTGACGGCCAAATCGGCCAACACGGCGGCGTTGGTGTCAAACCAGCCCCAAAAATCAGCCGCTACCGGCTCTTGCTTCAACGCAAACATACAGGTGTCTCCACACACAACGCTTTACTCACACGAGCATTCCCAGACTGTCTGGACAACGGGTTTCAAGCCCGGAATGCAGCCGCAATAACCCGGAACGATGCCGTAACAAGGTTAACGCCCGGTTGCCCGTTTGAGAAAAAGTTTCACGAATTGCATCAACGACTCCATCCTGCCGACACGGCTTCAGGATCGTTCGACCTTGATCAGCCCTGCAAGACCAACTTTCTGCACACCTGCTTCATCGAAGTTCGACGGATCCAGCCAGGCTTCATAGGCACGCTCCAGAGCCGGCCACTCGGTGTCCAGTATCGAATACCAGTTGGTATCCCGGTTGCGCCCCTTGTACATGGTGGCCTGTCGGAATTGGCCTTCGTAAGTGAAACCCAGACGCCCGGCCGCAGCGCATGAGCCTGCATTGAGCGCATCGCATTTCCACTCGTACCTGCGGTAGCCAAGCTCACCAAACACCCGGCGCATCATCAAATACATGGCTTCGGTTGCTGCGCGCGTTTTCTGCAACGCCGGTGCGTAATTGATATGCCCGACCTCGATCACGCCGACGCCAGGCACGATGCGCAGGTAACTGGCCACGCCGACCGCCCTGCCCGTGTCACCATCAATGATGGCATGGAACAGCGGGTCATCACCGAGACATGTCTGCTCTATCCAACTGCGACAGTCATCGACGCTCGCAAACGGCCCGTACGCCAAATAAGTCCAGATCCGATTTTCACTATCGGCGGCAAACGCCTCGAACAGGTCTTGCGCATGGCTTTCGACACTGATCGGCTCCAGGCTCACATACCGGCCCTGCATGGGCTCGCGAGGCGGCGAGGAACAGAACTTCCAGTCCGGCACAGCAAATCCAATTGGCTGTGCCAGTTCATTCTTTCGGTCATTCATGGTTCAAATCCTGTTTCTGCTATGGCGGTGCCGGCCGCCCAGCCTGACGACCATGCCCACTGAAAATTGTACCCGCCAAGCCAGCCGGTCACATCGACGACCTCGCCGATGAAGTATAGACCCGGCACCTGTCGAGCCTCCATGGAACGCGAACTCAGACCGTCAGTGTCCACACCACCAAGTGTGACTTCCGCCGTGCGATACCCTTCCGTTCCGACCGGGTAAATCTGCCACTGCCTGATGGCTGCTGATATAGCCAATAAAGCCTTGTCTGACAGGTCCCCCAGATTGCCGGCCGCAGTACCGGCGGTGGCTGGGTGCCCGGCAATCCCCGCACCTGCTGCAATGTAGCCAGCAAGCCGGTTTGGAAGAAATGTACCCAGCACTGTGGCCAAGGCCTTCCTGCCATGGGTCTTGCGCATTGATTTCAACTCGGCAAACACATGGCGCCCCGGCAACAGGTCGACCATGATGGGGTTGGTTTCGCGCCAGTAAGACGATATTTGCAGAATCGCCGGCCCGGACAGGCCCCGGTGGGTAAACAGCAGCGCTTCTTCAAACCGCGCATTTTCGCAACTGACTACAGCGTCAACTGACACTCCTGCCAGAGGTTTGAACGCTGCCAGCATGGCTTCAGAGAATGTCAGTGGCACCAGTGCAGCACGGGTCTCTGTAACCGCAAGTCCAAACTGGTCGGCGATCCGGTAGCCAAATCCGGTGGCCCCCATTTTCGGGATGGACTTGCCTCCGCACGCCACCACAAAATTGCGGCATGTCAACAACGATGATTGTCCATGCGCCGACAACTCGACCTCAAACCCGGCGTCTGTTTTTCGCACCGTGCTGACGCTGGTTTCCAGCCGCAACTCCACGCCTGCCCGCGCCATTTCGGCCACCAGCATGTCGATGATCTGCGTGGCCGAACCGTCGCAGAACAGTTGTCCCAGTGTCTTTTCATGGTGGGCAATTCGATGCTGACGCACCAGATTGACAAAATCATGTTGCGTGTAGCGTTTCAATGCCGACTTGGCGAAATGCGGATTGCCGGAAATAAAGCTCTGCGAGGTAGTGTTGATATTGGTAAAATTGCAGCGACCGCCGCCACTAATGCGAATTTTCTCCCCCGGCTTTGGGGCATGATCGATGATCAGCACCCGGCCACCGCGAGCCGCCGCGTGGGCTGCACACATCATCCCCGCCGCACCGGCTCCCAGTACAAGAGTGTCTATGGATGTTTCAGACATCACCATATACGCCAGGCAAACAGGTCTTCAAAGCATCATGCATGTGCACGATCCATGTGCCAGCAACTTGCCGTTGGCATCTTCCAGCCGGGCATCAGAAGTCGCCACCCGGCGGCCGAGGTGAATGACGGCGCCGCGCGCAGTCACCAGTCCGGTCAGATCAGTCACGGCGCGCACCATGTTTATTTTCAATTCCACTGTCGTGTAACCCTGACCGGCTTCAAGCCGCGAGTGAATTGCACAGCCCAGGGCACTGTCAAGAATCGAGGAAATCCATCCGCCATGCACCGTTCCGGCCGGATTATAGTGCTCTGCCGAGGGGTTGCCTTCAAACACTGCAAATCCATCGCCCACATCAACAAGCCAAAAATCCAGCAGGTTACCCAGTGGCGCACGACCGCCGGCCTCACGCAGGCGTTCAAGGTTTTGCAAACCTGTCAGTTTGGGGTCCAGCATGGCGGTTAGAAAACTTCTGAAAACGCCATGACCGCGCCCGATGCGACATCCGGCCCGATCGCATGTCCTGATGGCGTGTCGCGCCACGACACATGAGCAGCGTCAAGCTGGTTCAGGGCAACTTCCCGGTTTTCCACCTCGATGCGGTAACCGGCCAGCACCGGTCCGTCGGCCAGCGATGGTGCTGCAAACCCATAAGCCGTCTGAAAGGCCGATGGCGTGTAGATGGCTAGCGCGCCGCGAGGCGTCTTGATCCGCACCAGATTGTCAGCAGAGACTATCGTCTCGCCCTGACTGACCGCTTCCAGAAACCCCACATAGTGCAACGGCGAGGTCGCAACCATCGCAACTTCACCGATTCCAACCGATGTATTGGCGTGGCGTTGATAATCTGCTTTCCAGAAGTATTGCGGTGCGTGCTGCTGGCAATAGAAAAATGCGACTCTGGGCATATCCGCATGGGTTGCAAAGGCCAGAGAAAAGCCAACTGTGACGTCTTCACCGGCGGGCTGTCTGGCCAGTCTGGAGAAGCTGAATGGCTGGTAAGTGTCCAGCCCGGCTTCGGCGAACCTGGCCTGTTCAGCAGCGGCATCATCACTTTCAAACACCAGCATGGAAATGCCCTCGCCGCCGTCTTTCATATAGCCGGCATTAAAGGCTGCAAACCCGAACTCGTCCGGCTTGGGCTGTGTCACCAGGTGAGGGTTTGGCAAATGAAGAAATTCGACGAAGAAACCGTCCATCTGAATCAGCGAATTGCCGGTGCCAAACGGATGTTCGGCAGGCGGCGTGAGGGTAAAGCCAATTCCGGCCATGGTGGCGCGTAATCCGTCGAAGTCACTTGTGCAATGAACAATGTGATCCAGACCAGCCATGTTTACTCTTTCGGTTTTGCTGTGCGCACCGGCTTCGACTGTACTTCCAATGCCTTAGCGATAGCGTCCTTGAAGCCCCGCAGATTGAGATCCCGCTGCGGGAACGGAATTTCGATGTCGGCTTCCTTGAGTGCCTTGTGGATTGAAAACCGCAACTCACTGCCGACAAAGGCAACCCAGTTCACGTCATTGATAAACAAGCGGACTTCAAAGTCCAGCGAACTGTCTCCAAATCCTGTGAACAGTACCGACGGCAGCGGATAGGCCATGGTGCGCGGATGGCTTTCCGCACACTGTATCAGAATGTCGTGCACCTGCTGCGGGTCTGCGTCATAACTCACGCCGATGGCCACCTTGCAGCGCCCCATCAGGTCGCCGTGGGTCCAGTTCTGTACTGCGTCTGAAATCAGGCTGGAATTCGGAACAATGATCGTGCAGCGATCGAAGGTTTCTATCTCCGTCGCGCGGACATTGATTTTTGTCACCGTACCTTCACCCGCCGTTACCGACACCCAGTCGCCAACCTTGATCGGGCGTTCAGCCAGCAGGATGAGCCCGGAAACGAAATTGTTGACGATGGACTGCAGGCCGAAACCGATACCGACCGACAGCGCACCCGCGACAATGGCAATATTACCGAAGTTCACCCCGGCTGCTGCGAATGCCACCAGAAGAGCGAGAATGGTGGCGGTATAGCTGGCGCCGGTGCGGATCGAGTTGCGCACGCCTGCATCAAGATCGGTCGCAGACAGAATGCGACGATCCAACCAACCAGTGACGAACCGGGTCAGTGCCAGCCCGACAACAAACACACCGACAGCCAGCAGGATGGCCGATAGTGATATGGTAATGTCGCCAACAGTGAATCCGAAAAACGCAGTGGAAAGCCAACTGCGCACGTCCACCCACGACAGAGCGGTCAGCATCAACAACAGCGGCAAACCGAGCAATAACAGCGAAAGATCAACAATAGCGTTTAACGCTATACCGGACCGCTTGATGCCGCGCTCCGACATGGAAAACGCATGTTTCAGCGTTTTGGATATACGGCTTCCGTCAGAAATGCTCTGTGTTACGAACGCATCTGCAAACTGGCGCACGCAGTACAGAAAACTGACCACCGTGCCTATAACCACTATGTTGGCCATAATATAGCTGGCCAGCGTCAGATACCCGGTGATCAACGCCACACCGGTTGCAATGACCATAAGCCAGACCGGCTGGACCAGGTAGCTTGCCCAGGCAAAATACACCGTCTTGGTTTGCGATGCCTCAGCACTGAGCCGGTCACGCTGTGCAATCATGATCAGGCGCACAATGATGATCATCAATGCAGGCAGCACAATCGCCCGGCGCATGGCCTGCAGTTCATCGGACAGGTTCACAACCTGCGACAATGCATTGACCAGATAGCTTACCGCCATGAGACCAAATGCAACGGTCAGCAGAAGGAGCCATTTCTGAGCCGCCTGCGATGACAGAGCTGCAATCCGCCAGTCGGGCCGGGTTGGTGACAGAATGGAACGCGCCATTCCACGCGCAAAGGCAAACATCACCATCATCAGGGAGAATGCCTGATAGAGCTGTTCTATGCGCGTTGACTCCGCCCCAACCTTGAACAACAGCAACCCGAAGATGGTTGTGGCGATGGCAGCAATCAAGCCATAACCAATTGGCACCGCCACGACACGAACCAGTTTGCCCAGTTCCCCACTGGGCGTCCTGTCGGCACGGACACGATGAGCCAGCACCCGGCAGAAGCGATAACCGGCTGCCGCCAGCACGACAAACCCAGCCAGCAGGAACCAGGCAGCCCACGCACCATTGTTGTCTGCAATCAGCGTGTAATAACCGGTGGCCAGCCGTGCCGAACGCGCCCACATGTCAGCAATACTTTTGACACCCTGCGACCACAGAGCCGGAGCCAGAACAGATTGTTCACGCTTCATCAATCGGTCGAAATAGCGTGTCCGTTCAATCTGACCTGCCTGGCTTGCAAGCTGATCCGCCACACCAGCCGCCAATGCAAGCTGGGCTCGCGCGCCAAGCAAAACGCCGCGAAGCTCTTCAAGCTGAACCCGTTGAGCGGCAACCGGTGCTGCCTCCGTCTCTCCGTCCTTTGGTGCAGCGCCCAGCCTGCTCAACTGCGCTTCCATCTGCGTTAGCGGAGACGATAACTCGAGGTCGGCAAGTTTGGCGCGTTCACGAACGGCTTCAAGCTCCTCGCGCGCCCCGGCCAGTTCATTTGCCGGCAGGGAAGGGTTGGCAAGCCTGACCTTCAGCTCTTCCAGAGTACTGATAATATCAGTCGCAACCCGGCGCGCCTTACCGGCTGCTTCCTGAATGCCGGCCGGCAAGGCAGCAACCGCCAATTCCCGCTCGATAGCCGGTTTTTCAGCAGAAGCTGCGGAGGTCTGGCCGGTCTGCCCCGATCCCGGACCGCCGGATTGTTCACCGGTTTGTGCAGCCGCAAGCGCACACCCTGCCAACAGCAGCGCCAGCACCAGCCAGACCCGCGCGAATGTGCGAATGATGTTCATCTGGTGATGATACCTATACTAGGCGGCTTTGCTCAACCGCTGCTTCAATGAATGATGCAAAAAGAGGGTGCGGCTCAAACGGGCGCGATTTCAGTTCCGGGTGATATTGCACCCCGACAAACCACGCATGACCGGAAATTTCAACAATCTCCGGCAACAACCCGTCCGGCGAAGTACCGGAAAACCTGAGCCCGGCAGCTTCCAGCCTGTCGCGATACCGGGTATTGACCTCGTAGCGATGCCGGTGACGTTCCGAAATCTCCTCGGTCCCGTAAATACCGGCTACGCGCGAACCTGGTTCAAGCTTGGCCACATAGGCCCCGAGCCGCATGGTGCCACCCAGATCACCCTCATTGGCGCGTTGCTCAAGTTCATTGCCGCGCATCCATTCGGTCATCAGACCAACAACCGGTTCTTTGGTTTCACCGAATTCCGTCGAAGATGCATCCTTGATCCCGGCCAGTGACCGCGCTGTTTCGATGCACGCCACCTGCATGCCGAGACAGATGCCCAAATACGGCACATTGCGTTCGCGCGCAAACGTAGCCGCAGCGATCTTACCCTCAACACCGCGCAATCCGAAGCCGCCCGGTACCAGAATGCCGTGCACATGTTCCAGCAACGGCGCCGGGTCTTCCGCCTCGAAGACCTCCGATTCGATCCACTCGATATTGACCCTCACCTTGTTGGCAATACCGCCATGCACAAGCGCCTCGTTGAGCGATTTGTAGGCATCCAGCAAACCGGTGTACTTGCCGACCACCGCAATGGTCACTTCGCCCTCAGGCTCCTTGATACGGCTGACGATGTTTTCCCACATGTCGAGCTTCGGAGCGGGCGCACCTTCAATGCCGAACGCCGCCAGTATTTCACCATCCAGACCTTCGCGGTGATAGGCCAGCGGCACTTCATAGATCGTCTTCACATCGAGCGCCTGGATCACCGCGCCAGGCCGTACATTACAGAACAGGGCAATCTTGCGCCGCTCGGTTTCTGGAATTTCCCGGTCGGCACGGCACATCAGCACATCAGGCTGAATGCCGATGGAGCGCAGTTCCTTGACGGAGTGCTGAGTGGGCTTGGTTTTCAGTTCTCCGGCAGCCGGTATCCACGGCAGCAGCGTCAGGTGCAGATAAATGCACTGGCCGCGCGGTGATTCCTGGCCAAACTGGCGAATTGCCTCGAAGAACGGCAGGCCTTCAATGTCGCCCACTGTGCCGCCAACTTCACACAGCACAAAATCATACTCTTCATTACCGTCCCCAATGAACGTCTTGATGGCATCTGTGACATGCGGGATCACCTGCACTGTGGCGCCCAGATAATCCCCGCGGCGTTCCTTGGCGATGATATCCTGATAGATACGGCCGGTGGTGATATTGTCGGCCTGCGTGGCCGCCCTGCCGGTAAAGCGTTCATAGTGGCCGAGATCGAGATCGGTTTCAGCCCCGTCGTCGGTGACAAACACTTCGCCATGCTGATACGGACTCATGGTGCCGGGATCAACGTTTAGATAGGGGTCGAGTTTCCGCAGCCGGACCGAATATCCGCGAGCCTGCAGCAACGCTCCGAGAGCTGCTGATGCAAGGCCTTTGCCAAGTGAGGAAACCACGCCGCCGGTAATGAAAATATATCGCGCCATGGGAATTATCGTTTAGCTGGAGTCGGAGTGCGTGGAAAGGCTTAATTTGGACGGCACGCAAGTTATCTACAGGGCCTCCAACCGATCTGATGAGCACAAGCCGAGACGTCGGCAAGCACCTCAATCGCATTGAAGCGGATCAATCGCTGCTGAAAAAGATCATGTCGGGCCACACCGCAGATCATCTCGCCCTCAGCTTGTGACGCATCAGGCCAAGGCAAAAAACCAGCAACAAAGACATGACAGGTATTTCCCGCAGTCGCACTTTGGCCCATACTGGGACTCAGGCCATTGCCCGTGCCTCCCCCCTCCGTTCGGGAAAATACATTTCATATGGGGCAGTATGACCATCGAACCGACTGTTCGAGCACCACGCATAAGGAGGGATTGTGACCGCAGCTCGCTATGGAAGGTTTTCAAATGAAACTGTCTGCACCCGTCTATCACCTTAAACGCCGCGCCAGGGCTCTCTCCCGTCAGGAAGGTATTCCGCTCAACAAGGCACTTGACCGAATCGCCCGCGAAGAAGGCTTCAGCAGTTGGGGCCTGCTTGCTGCGCAGATTCCGGCCACGACGCCGTCGAGCGAACTGCTGGCCCAATTGAAACCCGGAAATCTCGTATTGCTGGCTGCCCGACCGGGCCAGGGCAAGACGCAAATGGGCATCAAGCTTATCGTAGAAGCCGTGAAACTCGGACGTCACGCTGTCTTGTTTTCCCTGGAGTACAACGACCAGCAAATTGTGACCCACTTTGAAGCCAATGGCGGCGCCCCGGCGGATTGCAATGGCCTGTTCGAGTTTGACAATTCCGATGCAATCAACTCTGACCACATCATGGACCGACTGGGAGACACACCACCAGGCACCGTCATTGTCATAGACTATTTGCAGCTTCTGGATCAAAAACGCAGCAATCCGGACCTGATGGTCCAGGTGCGCGCGTTGAAAGCATTTGTCTGCGCCAGGGGTCTGATCATGGTGTTTATCTCCCAGATTGACCGCTCATATGATGCATCGGCCAAACCGTTCCCAGATCTGTGCGATGTGCGATTGCCAAATCCCCTGGACCTGACACTGTTTGACAAATCCTGCTTCATGAAAGCCGGCCGCGTGCACATCGCTACGGCAACCTGATGCCCCTGCTTCAACCTGTAGCCATTTCAGTCCGCGCAGGCCTTCCGGCGTACGCAACACCACATTGCGAATGTCTGGAAAACAAGTGCAATACCATGCAAACTGGAAGCCTGAACATTGCCGACTTTCGCAAAGGGAACCTAATGCAACTCAACCGGCTCGACCATGTGAACGTCAAGACGGCGAATCTCGATCAGATGATCAAATGGTACGAGGACGTTCTGGGAATGAAATCCGGCGCCAGACCGCCATTTTCGTTTCCGGGTGCCTGGATGTATGCGGGCGATTGCCCGGTGGTGCATCTTGTGGGTGTTGATAATCAACCGGCGGGACAGGACCCGACACTGGAACACTTTGCCCTGTCCGCAACCGGTTATGCATCATTTCTCCAAACGCTCGACGGCAGGAACATTGACTACAGGGTCGCAAAGGTACCGGGCATCGATATCACACAAGTGAATGTGCTCGATGTCGACGGCAATCATATTCACATCGATTTTCAGAGCCATGAAACGTGACGGCACCGGATTCCCAAGCGATGAATGAGATCGTCGCGGAGCTTGTTGAG
This sequence comes from Anderseniella sp., assembly GCA_041690095.1. Taxonomy (GTDB): domain Bacteria; phylum Pseudomonadota; class Alphaproteobacteria; order Rhizobiales; family Aestuariivirgaceae; genus Anderseniella. Next base: position 2,432 of record JBDNEZ010000463.1, on the reverse strand, counting down.
GGCTGATGAAAATACTGTTCGTCATTCCGCGGTTTCACACCAACCTATCAGCAGCAATCGACGGCCTTGTCGCAGCCGGTGTCGAGGTGTCCATTGTGTGCTGCAGATCTGAATTGCTGGAAGATCACTCACAAATTGACCCAAAAGTCATTACCGGGGACGCCGCGAGCTGGAATGCCATCGCCGGGATGCTGGATGACATATCACCTGACATGACCTTATTGCGGTATACGAAGGGCGTGTCGCGGAAAGTGTTCTGGCTGGCACTATTTCGAAAGATACCCATGCTTGGTTACCAGCAACGCGCAGTCAACAATCCAAGAAACATGCTGCGCCTTGCCTATGAAACAGTGGTGCAGGGATTGCCGATGCAGCGGTTTTCTCCGGTCAGGGGGCTGACGCACAATGGCGTCAGGGATGACCCGCATGCACGCTATATCCCTTTGCCTGTCGCCCAGGCCCGTCACCCTGTCAAGCGAACCGTTGATACCGGCGGGCCATTGAGAATCCTCTGTGTTGCCAAGATAACCCAGCCCAGAAAACGCCACATGCTGCTGCTTGATGCGATTGAAAAACTTGTTGAGCAGCATGACTGCGCCGTGTCGTTAATTGGTGCCGACACAAAAAAAGTCTCTGGTTTCAGCCACGCAAAGTTCGAGCAATTTATGGACAGGGTTCAAAACGGACCGCTGAGAAACCGCATTTCACTGATGGTGAATGTGTCACCGCATGAAATGCCGGAACACTACCTCAACCATCATGTCTGTGTTCTGCCATCCGACAATGAACCTCTGGGAACCTCTCCGCTCGAGGCAATGGCGTTCGGGACCGTGCCTCTGGTCTCAACAGCAACAGGCAGCGCAGGCACCGTTGAACTGGCCGGCGAGGGTATGGTTTTTCGGGCCGGAGATGTTGACGATCTGCATGCCCGACTGGCCGCTTTCGCATCCGACCGGCAGAAACTGGAGATACTTGGCCATCAGGTCCGGGAGTTTGCCGGCGATCATCTGGCACCCAAACGCTTCGTTGAAGATTTGCTACGATTGATCGCGGATACCAGAAAGCGGTAGACGCAGGCCCGCACTCCGTGCTTTGCAGGCCTGGTCCCGCTCTCACAATCCCTAAACCGAACAATCTCGCAACCCGTTTGGAAACCTGCCCGATATGACGCGCCACATCAAAGTCCTGCTGACCAGTTTTCCCAGTCTTGGACAAACCTTTATCGCGCAGGAACTGCTTGGACTTGAGCGGGCCGGATTTCCGATGCATATCCACCCGGTGTTCCGCCGCCGTGCAGTCAGGTTGCAACCGGTCGTGCAGGACATCAAGGCACCGGTGGTCTATCCCGCAGGCAATCCGGTAAAAGCGCTGTGGCAACTGCTGGCGGCCTGGCGTTCAGTCAGGTCAAAGCCCGGTTATCGCACTGCCCGCGCAGCGCTGATGGCCAAACCCTCACCGTTGCAGTTCTTCCTGTTTTGCAAGGCAATCAAACTGACGCGGCATCTCGATCCGCAGCGCGATGTCATCTATGCCCACTTCATCCGCCACCCGGCTACCATCGCCCAGTTTGCCAGCCTGATGACCGGCACACCGTGGACGTGCTGTGCACATGCTCGCGACATCTGGTTGTCGGACAGTGCAGACCTCGCCCGCAAGCTTGCCAGCGTCGGCTGGGTCGCGACCTGCACCGGCAATGGCGCTGAACAGCTGCGCGCCCTGACCGATCGTCCCGAAACCATTCATCTGATCTATCACGGCGTCGACCTCACCCGCTTCCCTATCGACAGCAAGCGCGCGCATGTCAATGACGCCAGTTCACCGGACCGGACAGTGCGCTTGATCACCGTGGGCAGGGCTATCGAAAAGAAGGGCTTTGATATTCTGCTGGACGCCCTGTCAAACCTGCCAAAGACATTGCACTGGCAGCTTGATCATATCGGCGACGGCCCGCTGATCGATACACTTGCCAGACAGGCCGAAAGCCTGTCCATTGCCGATCGGGTGAAGTTCAACGGTTTCAAAGACTCGGAGGAATTGCTGGACCTGTACCGCGCGTGCGATGTGTTTGTACTGCCCTGCCGTATTGACGCCGAAGGCGACATGGACGGGTTGCCCAATGTGCTGGTAGAAGCCGCCAGCCAGGCCATGATGTGCATCTCTACAGACATTTCGGCGATCCCCGAATTTTTTACCTCCGGTGAGAACGGCCTGCTGGTCAAACCCGAAAACGCCAATGCCATAACCGAAGCGGTCAGAACGGCGATAACCGACCCAACGATGCGGCAGAGACTGGGTACAGCCGCCGCAAACCACGCAAAAGCGCATTTCAGCTTTGCCAACAATATCGTCACGCTCAGGAAGCTTTTCGAGAAACTCTAGATTGTTGCGGTTGATGGGATTTAATCCGCTCACGCAAGCAGCCTGACGGCTGC
>JBDNEZ010000462.1:0-10955 GCA_041690095.1 Anderseniella sp. | reverse complement strand
CTCACCGTATGAGCCACACTTTTGCGATAAGCGTCATCGCCATGTGTTTGACATCGGCCAATGCGTCGGTTGCCAACTGTATCGATCAGGTGCGTGACATCGCCCATGATTTCAAACTTGAGATCGACCCGCCTGATGCGGGAACCGTGATTACTCCTGAAGATCTGGCGCAGTCCGGCGGAGTTATTGAACCGCCGTCCGTTGGCGATCAGGCGGTGATAGAACCACCGATGCCGAACTCCGACATGCCGACTACACCGGACCTGCCACCGACCGGTCAGGATGGCAGTGGTCCTCGCAATCTCAGCACAAGTGACCGGTTGTTACTCGAAGGCGTACTGATATCGGCGCGGGCCGAAGCTGAACGCGGCGATGTTGATGGATGTTTCAGGCGTCTTCAAAAAGCACGGCAGATTATCCGCGATCGCAGTGGCTAATTGTGAGGCGGTTGGTAAGTTGATAAGTTGGTAATGACTATTCTTCAAAGCCCGTTAACCCGAATAGGAGACGCTGATGCATTCAGTCTCATCATCCGGGAACCAAATCAGGTGAATTTGCCGCGCAACGGTCAGCACTCCGAAAACTCCACACACCTGGCTTTGGCAGACATCATGTCTGCGATGAGCCATGCGCTTGATCTGGTAGAGGGCCAGCCTGCAGGTCACTGCATTCGCTGCTGCTGGATAGGCACCCGGATTGGCCAGACACTGGGCCTGGATGATGCGGCTCTGAGCGAGCTTTATTATGCGATCATCTTGAAGGATTTGGGCTGCAGCAGCAATGCAGCGCGCATTTGCAGTCATTATCTGACCGATGATATTCTGTTCAAGCGCAATGCAAAGACCATGGACGGCAGTCTTCCGCAGGTACTACGCTTTGTTTTGCAGCATACCGGCCTGCAGTCAGATATGTCGGAACGCTTTCGCACCGTTTTGACAGCGCTCAGGACCGGGCCTCAAATGGCAAAGGAGCTTGTGGAGACAAGATGCATCCGTGGAGCCGACATCGCATTGCAGATGCGATTCAGTCAGACCGTCGCCGAGGCGATACGCAGCCTTGATGAACATTGGGACGGCTCCGGGCAGCCCTGTGGTTTGAAGGGCGAAACCATACCATTGTTCTCTCAAATCGCTCTGCTGGCCCAGGTTGTGGATGTTTTTCACACCGAGAGTGGTCCACGAGCTGCCTGCACAGAGATCAATGCACGCTCTGGCACATGGTTTAATCCTGCGATTGTCAAAACCTTCAACGAATTATCCGCGGACACCCGGTTTTGGCATGATCTCGCTGCCAATGATCTGCAAGCAAAAGTCCTTGCGCTGGAGCCGGGCAGAGCGAAACAAACTGTGGATGAAGATTATCTGGACGACATTTCCAAGGCGTTTGCACAGGTCGTCGACGCCAAGAGTCCATTCACTGCGGGCCACAGCGACCGAGTGACCAATTATACTGATATGATTGCCCGGCAACTCGGATATTCACCGCAGAAGAGACGTTGGTTGCGCCGCGCCGCATTACTGCATGACATTGGCAAGCTCGGGATCAGCAACAGTGTTCTCGACAAGCCCGACAAATTAACGGATCAGGAGTTCATGATCATCAAGCAGCATCCGGTGTACTCGGGCGACATTCTTCTGAAGGTTGCCGCGTTTTCGGATATCGCTCAGATTGCCAGAGGTCATCATGAACGATTGGACGGCAACGGCTATCCGGACGGTCTCACAGGAGATCAGATCGATATTAATACACGTATAGTCACGGTTGCCGACATTTTCGACGCATTGACTGCTGACCGGCCCTACCGTGCCGCGATGCCTCGCGAAAAAGCCTTTGCAATCATGGATGAAATGGTTGGTCAGGCGATTGACGCCAACTGCTACGTGGCGCTCAAAGCCGCAATTGCCATTGAAGCAATCGATCTTGCACAGCCGGCAGCTTGAACAAACTCAACTTGATTTGGCTGTTTGATCCCGACTTTTAATGGTCCCTGTAATGACTTCCCTCAGGATTATCAGGTCAGATTCTCCTGATATGCCCTGCAGTCACCGGGCTGAAGCTGTCGGCAATATCGCGGCACCTTCAGATCAACCACCGCGGTTGGCCGCCAGTATGGGGCCGTAGGTACGTTCGCGCAGCGGCATTGCCTTGATCTGCGTTTTCAATCTTTCGATGAAACGTTCTTCAGCCGAATTAAACCGTCGCGAAGGGTGGGTCAGCAGATAGATATCCACCTTGGGTGGCTTGTCATAAGGCGGTAACCGCCACAACAGGCGGTCCCGCACGTCCCGGTCCGCCACATGCACCGGCAGTGGTCCGATGCCCAATCCGCACACGATCATCCGGCGCACCTCCTCCAGGTGCGAGGAGTGTCCGACAAACGACTGGTTCAGTTGATACTGTCGGCGCAGCAACGCCACCGGTCTCAGCGCGTCAGCCAGATCATCGGTATCAAATGATACGGCCGCGTGCCCACGCAAATCGTTCATCGACAGACCGTCCCTGCCAAACAGCGGGTGACTGGGGCCACAATAGAAGCCGAAGAATTCGCGATAGATGAGCTGGTAATCCAGCCTCGGCAGCCGCCGGTTGACGAGACAGATTCCCAGACTGGCATTCTGGTCGCTCACCGCCTGGGCAACACTGGCACTGGTCTCAACCGAAATCTGGAAGGTGGCTGCCGGGTGATCGGCGTGGAACCGGCGCAAGGTGTCATCCAGTATCGGCGTGTAGACATGGCTTGCCATGGCGATGCGCACCGAGCCGGTGATCTCGCCTGCGAACGCGCTTGTCACAGCCTGCAACTGCTCGATGCTGCCGTAAATGTGCCTGCACTCACGGTGTAACGCCCGACCGGCGGCTGTCAGCCGGAATACGCCACCGCCCCGCTCGAGCAGCCTGGCCCCCATCTGGGTCTCAAGCCGCTTGAGCGCCAGACTGACCGTCGGCTGCCGCAACAGCAGGCGTCTGGCCGCAGCTGAAATACCACCTTCTTCCACGATGACGAAAAACGTGCGCAGCAGGTTCCAGTCCAGTTCGCCGGCAAATCTGTTGTCTCGATGATGCTTCATGTCACATAGTTTCAATCTATATGTCGCATTGAAAATATCAATCTGGCTAATTCCGGAGACACTTGCAATACTCCAGCCCAGGTGCACAGTTCGAAATTGTGCATGCTTTGGGTTTCAAGGGAGGCAGGCAGGCCGTATGGCGCAGGCAACCGATTTCGACAGGAGGCCGTGGCTATTGCTGTCGCCGGCATTGCTGGCGATCACCCTGCTGGTCATCGTGCCGATGTCTTTCATCCTGGTCTATTCATTCTACGAGAACATCGACCTGGCCATCGACAAGGTGGCATTCCAGTTCGGCAACTGGCAGGAACTGCTCACCGACAACTATTATCACAATGCCATCTGGAAGACATTCCGGTTATCCCTGATCGTCACGGTGCTGGCTGGCGTGCTGGGCTACATACCGGCCTACTTCATTGCCACGACCCGCTTCCGTCACAAGTGGCTGCTGCTGTTGCTGCTCATTCTGCCGTTCTGGGTGAGCTTCATCATCCGGACGCTGTCATGGATCCATATCATGGGCAATCATGGCGCGATAAACGGCATGCTGATGTGGCTTGGTGTCATTGATGCGCCCATCTCGATGATGTTCAATGAGTTCACCGTCATCGTCGGCTTCATTCACGTCTTCCTGCCCTACATGATCCTGAACATTTATGTCAGCCTGGAAGGCATCGACCAGAACCTTGTTCCCGCCGCACGCACGCTGGGCTGCACGCAATGGCAGGCCTTCCGGGAAGTCACGCTGCCGCTTTCACTGCCGGGGCTTGCTGCAGGCTGCCTGCTGGTCTTCGTGCTCACTGCAGGAAGTTATGTGACGCCGCTCATTCTCGGCGGGCCGGACGACTTCCTGTTCGGAAACCTGATCTACGATGCCATCATTACCGAGTTGAACTGGCCCATGGGTGCCACATTGTCCTTTACCCTGCTGGTGCTGCTGGGCGCCGTTGTCATCATCTACAGCCGCTTCATGGGCATGAACCAGCTTTACAAGGCGTTCGGATGAGAGCGCGCGCACCATGAACTCCTGGAGCCTCATAAGAGCCTACACCATCTTCGTCTATGTGTTCATGTTTGCACCCATTGGCGTTGTCCTGCTGCTGGCTTTCAACAGTTCCCAGTTTGGCGGTTTTCCCATCGAGGGGTTCAGCCTGCAATGGTTTTCCAGGCTACTGGCCAACGACGCAATCGTGCGCGCCTTCAAAACCTCCATGCTGCTGGGCCTGTTGACGTCGGTGTGTGCCACGACCATCGGCATCCTCGCCTCGCTCGCGCTGGTGCGCTACCGTTTCCGCGGCAAGGACTGGATCACCACCTTGCTGATCTCGCCGGTCCTCGTGCCCGAGACCGTGCTGGCTGTCGGACTGCTGATCTTTCTGCGCTGGGCATCCATGCCGCGCTCCTTCGGCCTGCTGTTGCTTGGCCACACCATAATCGCACTGCCGTTCGTCGTGCTGGTCGTGCAGGCCCGCCTTGTTGGCATCAAGAAGGAATATGAAGAAGCAGCCCGAAGCCTTGGCGCCAATCCGTTGCAGGCATTTTTCCAGGTCACGTTTCCGCTGCTCATGCCGGCGGTGTTCGCAGGCGCCCTGTTCGCCTTCACCATTTCGTTTGACAACATCACGGCAACAATCTTCTGGCGGCCCTCCGGGATGGAAACCGTGCCGACGCAGATATTCGGCATGCTGCGCAACTCGATCAGCCCGGAAATCAACGCACTCGGCTTCGTGATGATCATGATCACGGCAGGGTTGCCTCTCATCGCCGGCGGGCTTGCCCGCTACTTCACCAGCCGACGCCGATAACCAACCTTCAACAAGGAGAAAACACGATGAAAATGAGTTCAACCAAACGCTATGAGCGGCTTCACGAGATGATCGGCAACCGGGATGTCGACCGGCGCACGTTCATGAACCTGCTTGGCATGGCCGGTCTCGCCACCGGTGTCAGTGGCGGCATCATGACCGGCATGAGCCGGCAGGCAATGGCTGCGGCCACCGAACTGCACTTTGAAGGCTGGGGCGGCGTTGTATCCGAGGCACTGCGCAAGAACGCCTTTGCTCCTTATGAGGCCAAATCCGGCAACAAGGTAGTTGACGCAACCTTCGGCGGCGAGGAAGAAGTCCTCACCAAGATCAAGGCAGCCGGATCCACCGACGGCCACAACATACTGCATTCGTCGGGTGTGAGCTGGTACAAGCGCTGGGTCGACAACGGCTATGCCAGCGAACTGAATGAAGCCAACATTCCCAACCTGGTCAACGTGATGGACGCCATCATCAAACCGTTCCGTGCCATCACGCCAGGCAAGCTGTCCGCCGTGCCCTATGACTACGGCACCACGGGCATCGCCTACAATACCAAGCATGTCTCGAAGGAAGAAGCCGAGAAGCTGGGTGCCGAGCTGTTGCTGAAAAAGGACCTGAAGGGCAAGATCGGCGGCTGGGGCGGCGACTGGGCCAACCGTGCCTGGTATGGCGCACTGCAGTCGGGACAGGATCCCAACGACATCAAGGACTGGGCTGCCGTCTGGGACAAGGCGCGCGAACACCGCGCACTGGTGGTCAAGTACTGGTCTTCCGGTGCTGAACTGATGGACCTGCTGGCCAAGGAGGAAATCTATGTCACCGAGGCCTGGTCAGGCCGTGTTGCCGCCCTTCAGGCCCAGGGCCATCCGATCGGCTATGTCGATCCGAAGAACGGTCTTGCCTGGATGGAAAGCATGTTCGTGCTCAAGGGCTCGCCCATGGCCGAAGCCGAGGAACTGCTCAACTTCATGCTCGATCCCAAGACCGCCATCGCGGTCGCTGAAGGACAGAAGTATCCACCGTCGCTGGATCCGACCAAGGTCAAGATGACCGATATCATCAATGGTCTGCCTGCCTTCGATCCCACCGGTACCCTCAAGGATCTGGTGTTCCGCGATCCGTCCAAGTGGAACCCGCACGAAAAAGCGCAGAAGAAGATGTGGAATCGCGTCAAGAAAGGCGCCTGATCCGCTCTCACAAAAACCAATGATGGCGGGTCGCAAACATCACAAGGCGGCCCGCCCACCTTTCATGGAGGTCCTATGGCAGAAGTCAGACTGAAGGCGATCAGCAAGTCGTTCGGCTCCATTATGGCTGTGAAACACGCTGACGTGACCTTCGACGAGGGTTCGTTCAGTACCCTGCTTGGACCGTCCGGTTGTGGCAAGACAACGCTGTTGCGCATGATAGCCGGGCTGGAAAAACCGACCGGCGGCGATATCGAGATTGCCGGACAACGCATCAACGATGTCCCGATCCACAAGCGCAATCTGGGAATTGTGTTCCAGAACTATGCGCTGTTTCCGCACAAGGCCATTGGCCAGAACATCGGTTTTGGCCTGAAATACCGCAATGTCCCTGCAACCGAAGCCAGGCAGAAGGTCATTCGCGCGCTGGAAATAGTACGCCTTCCCGGCGTGGAGGATCGCTATCCGTCGCAGCTTTCCGGTGGCCAGCAGCAGCGCATCGCACTGGCCCGCGCTATTGTCGTCGAGCCCGACGTTCTGTTGCTCGACGAACCGCTGTCGGCGCTTGATGCAAACTTGCGCGAAGAAATGCGGGTGGAACTGAAGAACATCCAGCGCCAGATCGGCATCACCACCGTGTTCGTCACCCACGACCAGTCCGAAGCGCTTGCCTTGTCTGACAAGGTTGTGGTGATGAGCGCCGGCAACATCGAACAGACAGGTGCCCCGCAGGAAGTCTACGGCCAGCCGAAATCGGAATTCGTGGCGCGCTTTCTGGGCAACGCCAACATCCTTGCCGGCACCGTCGTATCGGCAGGGTCGACATCGGCGAAGGTTGAAGTTGAAGGTCTCGGCACGATTTCCGTGGTACAGACAGGTCTTGCGAAAGGCAGCCTGGTGCAGTTGGTCATGCGGGCGGAAAACCTGCAATTGCAGACCGGCAAGCCGTCGGCAAAAGAGGCCGGCAACAACCGGTTTTCAGGCGCCATAACAGCCGTCGACTATCAGGGCCAGTTGGCGCGCTACTTCCTCAGCGCCGGCCCTCACCAGTTGGAGGCTGTCAATACCATCGACGGCCCGCTTCTGGCTGAGGGCACGCCGGTGTCGGTAACCATCAATGACACCGACATTGTCGTGCTGGACAGCCCGGCGACCTGAGCCTGGCTGCGCGACAGCCGTTCACGAGACCAGCTTCATTTGTTGTACTGATAAGCGCCATACAACAGGACGAACGCCGCGACGATCAGCGTTGGCACCAATGGTTGCGCACTTGGGAAAACCTTGTGGCCCTTGTGCAGGGTTTCGATCTCGGCCAGTGAAACCAGTTCTTTCGGGGAATAGAAAGACCTCGGAGACCACAGCGCGATCAGCACGAAACACGCCACAACGGCCAAAAATGTGTGCAGCGTGTAGATGAAGATGTCGGCCCCGAACGACCAGGCGGCTGCGATACCGAAAATCGAATTGCAGACCAGCACGATCAGCGCAAACATCTTCAGTGGCGATCCGGTTGCCCGAATGATCCCTGCCCAATCGCCCGGCGCCGGCGCTTGGGCCGCCCTAGGTTGTTTCGTCACGTGCTTGTCGGTCAAGGTCGATCCTTTCCGCGTGTCGTTCGAAAGCCTCAATATACCATGGCGTCAAAACAATGAAGACCCAACCGGCAGCGCTTGCAATCCCGCAAACAAGCCGACTAATATATCATCAGCATATGAACCTGATTTCCACCTCAACCGAACTGCAATCCACTCCGAAATCACCCACGACGGACGCTCCGCAACAATGCGGATACTGCAAGCATGAGCAAACCAGACATGTTTTATCACTGGAAGTCCGCATCAATGGCGAGACCCGGCAATCTATCCGCACCGGCACACCTGCAGGCGTCGGCGTGCTGGCAAATCCGGTAGTCGCCGAAGCCGATCAGGCCAATTGACTGATGCACCGAAAACAAGGACACGATCATATGCCGTTTGAATTCTCGTCTCTGCTGTCTTCGGCAGCGACAAACACCTCAAAACCGTTTTCAGGCTATCCGCCCTATCATTTCACCGGTGGGAATATTGATGAGCCGACTGTGCCGGTTGACGCGCTTGCCGACGCAGTTGGCAAGGTGATCCGCGAGAAGGGTCACGCCATGGCGAAATACGGCATGGACAGTGGTTCTCAGGGTGATCTGGCCCTACGGGAGTTTATCTGCGATTGCCTGAAACGGCGCAACTCGATGACGGTCAAACCCCGGGAGGTTCTGCTGACTGCCGGTTCGCTTCAGGCCATGGATCTTGTCAACAAGGCGCTGTTGAACAAGGGCGACGTGGTCTTGCTCGAGGCGGCAAACTATTCCGGCGCGCTGAGCCGGCTGGATGCACTTGGAGTCGAGTATGTCGGCATCGAACTCGACCACGACGGTATTCGCATGGATCACCTGGAGCGCGCGCTGTCTGAACTGGCTGCGGCAGGCCGCAAACCAAAGTATATCTACACTATCCCCACGGTCCAGAATCCGACCGGCACTGTCATGCCGGTTGAACGACGCCGGGAAATGCTGGCACTGTCGAAGCAATATAATGTGCCGATCTTTGAAGACGACTGCTATGCCGACCTGGTGTTTTCCGGAAAACGCCCACCGGCAATTCATGCGCTGGACGATGATCAACGGGTAATTTATTGCGGCACCTTCTCCAAGACCATCGCACCTGCCCTGCGCGTCGGCTATCTGATCACGCCCTGGCAACTGATGAGCCGCATCCTGCCTTTGAAAACCGACGCGGGCAGCGGTGCACTGGAACAGATGGTGCTGGCAGAATACCTGCCCGGCCACTTTGACGATCATGTCGCCGGTCTGTTACCTGTGCTGAAGGCAAAGGCCGATGCGTTATGTCAATCGCTTGACCAGCATTTCGGCGCCTGCGCCGAGTACGAAACACCGGTCGGCGGCATCTACCTGTGGGTGACCCTGCCTGAAAACGTCGATACCGATGTACTGTATCAGGCGGCCCTTGAACGCGGTGTGGAGATCAATCCCGGCTCGCAATGGACGGTCGATGGCCAGGCCAACAAGCACCGCATGCGGCTGTGCTTCGGCCATCCGTCAATCAACACCATCCGCGACGGCATCGCCAGACTGGCGGACATCTGCTTCGAGGAATTCGCGGTTCCGGTCAGAAGCGGAAACGTCGAGCGAAGTTGATAGTTTCACTGTCTGCAGCACAGCGCCAAATTTGCCATAATTGCCTTGAAAATGTACCAAGGATTACACGCAATTAATTGGCGGCGCGCTGAGAACAGGCGCAATCTTGTGTCATTCCGGTCAACCAGATGGTTCCGGTATCACCGATGGAAAAGGAAATACTTCCATGCCTACCAATAAGCCAGGCTCTGCCCCTAAACCGCAGAACAAGCCGCAGCAGGGCAAGCCCATGCCAAGGCAAACCGGCAAATAGGGATCGGCTGACTGCGATTACGCAAACGCCAATCAAACTTTCAGTCGCGCGCGTGTGGCCACGCCCCTGAACGACTAACAGTATCCCACACGAATTTTGGAGTAAATGAAATGAAGACCCCGGTTTTTATGGTCGGGCTTCTGCTCGCTGCTGCAACTTCGTCCCCCGTTTTTGCAGCAACCGTACATAACATGGACACCGCCTCACAAACGGTTTCCGTTATGGAAAACGGTAAAACATCTGCGATGGTCCTGGCAGCAAATGCCAGCAAATCCGATGTCTGCACCAAAGGCTGCGACCTGTCGCTTGGCACTCACAAGCTGAGCCTCAAGGGCACCGAGACAGTTAATATCAAGGGTGGTGATCTGGTCCTCCAGAACTGACAACCCCACTCGATGTCTGTCACTGGAGCGCCCGGCAGACCCCTCGCCGGGCGCTTCCATTATATCGAAACGTTTGACTGTTCTTCGGAACCGCTGTGGGTGGCCCAGCTATTGCGGGCTGGGTGAGACAGCCTGCATGATCACCTCATGGGCACCCTGTCTTCGCTGATTATCTATATGGCCGGCATCAACCTTGTGACATTCGCCATGTTCGCATGGGACAAGCATAGCGCAATCAATGGTCAACGACGCATCTCTGAGAGCACCTTGCTGATGCTGGCGTTTTTCGGTGGCACGCCGGGTGCGATTGCAGCCCAGCAAAGGCTGCGTCACAAAACCCGCAAACAGCCGTTTCGGTCACAGCTCATATTGATTGCGGGCCTGCATGTATTGCTGCTTGCTGCGCTGGCGATCCCCTTCACGCGTCAGCTTGCGCTCGAACAATTGCAACTGTTTTTGGCTTCCTAACCCCAATTATTCACTGGGCCACCTCTGGGAAGTGTTTCCGTCCACAGGCCCTGACCCCACCATCTCGTTCGGCAATGACAGCGCACAGGACGCGGCGCGGCGTCAGTAGCTGCGCGGCAGTCCCAGAACATGTTGGCCAAGATAGCCAAGGATCATGTTCTTCGAGATTGGTGCTGTCTGATAAAGCCGCGCCTCGCGCCACTTGCGTTCAATCCCGTACTCGCGGGCAAAGGCGAAACCACCATAGACCTGCATGCAAACCTCGGCAGCCTGCCACGACGCGTCTGCAGCGAGAAGCTTTGCCATGTTGGCCTCGGCGGCGACCTTCTGGCCGGAATCGAACACCGCGGCAGCCTTTCTGACCATCAGTTCGGCTGCCTGGGCATCGGCATAGGCCTTGGCAATGGGAAACTGTATCCCCTGGTTTGCTCCGATCGGGCCGCCAAAAATCTTGCGCTCATTCGCGTATTCCACCGCCTTGCGGATGAAATATTTGGCGTCGCCGATGCATTCCGAAGCGATCAGGATCCGTTCGGCATTCATACTGTCCACGATATAGCGGAAACCTTTTCCTGCTTCGCCGACCAACGTGTCGCCG
>JBDNEZ010000461.1:0-13539 GCA_041690095.1 Anderseniella sp. | reverse complement strand
TTGTGTAGACAAATGCGGTTCGTAAACTTCAACCGTCGTCGGCGCCGAGCCAATACGAGCCGTTAACTCGGCAGGCGCCGGCAGGGGGTCTGCAAGGGCAGACTGTGCCCAAATGGTTGCAATGACAATCACAGTGCCGACAATTCGCAGAATGTGGTGATGCATGTCTTTGTTCCCGATGTTCGCCTATCGTTATTTGATTGATGGTACCAAACCATGGCCTGTCGAGTATCTGTTTTATCCGGACAGGATTTTGACTGTCGTTACTGTTGGCTGCAACGAAATGGCATCATGACTGCTTGAGCATCTGGCCAAGCCGCCGGCTCAATTCTACCTGCTTTCCAGTATCAAGGCGTTTTGTGCGAATGCGGAAATCGCAGCGTAAGGGTTGCGTGCGCCACTGATGAAAATATGACGGGTCCGCATCGCGCAGGAAGGCGGCCAGACCGGCAGGGGAGGGAAAGTTGTTTGCGTTGACAAAGCAGTTGTCACCGGGGGCAAATTCTTCAACGTTTGGTGCACCGAGATAAACAGGAATGGCGCCGGTCAACAGAGGCTCGAAAAATTTTTCTGTCACATAGTCGGTTTCGATGGCGTTTTCGAAGGCGAGTGTAAATCGGTATTTCTTCAGGATGCGCAGCTTGGTGCTTGTTCCGCGATCGATCATAACGCGTTTGTTGCGCATGAACTTGCCATAGGAATGGACGGTCAGGTTGCGCATCAAGTCGCGTATGTAGGCTTGACGCCCACTCTCATCGAAGCGGCTGGAGACAAACGCACAGCAAGGCCTGCTGCGCGCGCGGATACTGACGTCCACGCGCTCCTGCGTGAACTGCCACGGAATGTACGGCGTCCAGATGTCTGCGGTCTGGCGATAGGACATTTCCAGGTTGAACATCGACATGAATTCAGGATCATCCAGGGCAGGATAGTTGACTGCGCTCTCGTGTGACTGGGCGACCCATATCTGCCGGTAGGGTACTATCTTGCGCAAGTTGCGCAACACGTCCGTGCGATGTGTCTGGAGAATGCTAGGGACATGGACAACCACACAGTCTGCCAGCGGCAGGTCGTGCGGACCAAACGTCTGTATGAACCCGGGGACGTTCAGCGGTGGTGCCGGCCGGTTGCGAAAGAACGGGCGGTTGTAGAGGTGATGGATTGTTGGCATGTCGTCCAATTGATTCAGGAAGTTATCGGCTGGAATTGACGCAACCGGAGCGTCAGCGTTTCAGTGTTCCGCGCGGCAATGAGGCACTTTTTACCAGCTCTCGTCGGTTTCGTAGCCAAGGTCAACCAGTTGTTTATTGGCCGTTTTTTTGAACAGGATTTTCACTTCGGGCGGCCATGCCTTCCAGCGACCGATGGGGTTGAACCCCTGTTTGGCGGGTTGGGTTTGGTAGACAAACTCGTCTGTTGGCGTTCGGCCAAGCTCTGATGATCCAAAAATGGGCAAGTTCTGAATTCCGCTCATGTCGAGCTTCGCGTCGCCTTTACCAAGGAACCCGGCTATTCTGCGAACAGTTGCCTCAGGGGTGTTGACGGCCTCTTCGTATTTGACCCAAAGAACGAGAGGGTTTTTGCAGTTTTTGGCATAAACACCTGCGAAATCGGTCATTTGAATTACCCTGTCACGCCAGATTTGAAATGCGTCTGCGTAACTCTCGGTGAAACCGGATCTGCAATTGGACTGACATGTGTCTCGTCCATCTCTCACCAACATTATCAACCGAGCGTCATCGAATAGATTGAATATATTCGCTACGCCTTCGGAACTGGGGGTTTTCAGTGCGACTGGCCGAGAGTTTTTGTACCTTATCGTCTTTCTGATTGCGTCGCCAATATGTCGTAACAACACGCTTTCTTCGAGATGGTAAATGGTGCGATCTGCGCGACTTGCCAGCATCTGTTTCTGTTTAACGGAATCGGCATATCTGAGCAGATGATGGGAGTGGGCAAGCAACCAGTCTTCAGCGGCAAGGGTGTTGCCAATTGGCGCCTGGCATAATTTGCTGCGGATCATCAGGGCACGAAGGTAATTTGTTCCCGATCTGCCGATGGGCGACAAAATGAACACGAGGTCGGGGCGTTTTTTCGGTGTGTCTGTGGTCGTCATATTTCGCGCCCTGTTGGAAACTGGTCGTTATGCCGGATGTTTTTCTTCTTGATATTTCACGGTGCAGCAAGCCGGGAATTGAGTATGGCCAATTTCGACCCAGTCAGTCTAAAGTGACGCCAAACGAATACCAAGACTGGAAGACGACTTTATGGAGGAAGAGCAATCACCGATCCTTGGTTGGGGATGTGTCGTGAACAGGCGGCCACTGATTATTGTGACCTGGGCCGGCGAGGGTGTCCCGCTTGGCTTGATGTCGTTTCCGCACGCTTTTGCCGACCAGCCGGCAATTGTCCTTCTGTTTGCATCCTCATTCACTGACGCCGACAAGGCGAAGTGGCGTGCACACCTTATTCATCGACATCGCGCATTCAACTTGCTGCATCACATTGTGGCGTTTGGGAGTGACGCAACAGAAGCGGGCTTTCTCCGGAATGCCGGCCTGAATGCAATGCAGGTAAATGCCAATTGTTTTCTGAACGAGACGGTGTTCAAACCACTTCCGGATACGGCTATGGAGTTTGAAGCCGTCTACAATGCACGCCCGTCGCCAGACAAACGACATGAATTGGCGGTCGAGGTAAAAGGCCTGGGGTTGATCTGTTTTCGCAAGAAAGGTGGTCAAACCGGTACCGGGTTTCAGGATGAATCCTCTGCCTGGCGTCAACGGCTGCCACATGCCACGTTCTTGAACTGGACTACGGACGACGATTGCGTATACCTGACCGGATCGCAGGTAAACGAGGTCTATGCGCGATCCAGGGTCGGGTTGATTCTTTCAGCATGTGAAGGCACCAACAGAGCAAGCATGGAGTACATGATGGCTGGTTTACCGGTGGTAAGCACCAGGAGTGTGGGTGCGCGAGATTATTTCTTCGACCCGGAGTATTGCTGTATCGTTGAGGACAATCCCGGAGACATCGCGCAAGCCGTCTCTGCCCTGTCGCGCCGCAATATTCCCAGACATTATATCAGCGACAAGACAATGCGCCGCGTCGAACGGGAACGCGAGCGTTTCTGTGAAATTTGTGAACAGCTGGCAGCCGACCAGATGCCGCTTGCACCCTCCTTCCGAAACGATTTCAAACAATTGATTAAAACAAACGATAATGGCTTGTTTCGATGGACGTCGTTCGCAAAACTGCTGGGCAACTGGCAAGTAGTGCCACTTGGTCAGGGTTGAATTGGTGGAGGCCGCGACAACAAGAATTCCTGTGACAGTAGTTACCGTTGCCGGCCATCTCGACGCAGATCTGCTGCCGCATTTCCTGAAGCATTATCGCAGTCTTGGCGTTTCCGGGTTCGTTGTTGCGCTGCAT
Organism: Anderseniella sp.; assembly: GCA_041690095.1. Taxonomy (GTDB): domain Bacteria; phylum Pseudomonadota; class Alphaproteobacteria; order Rhizobiales; family Aestuariivirgaceae; genus Anderseniella. The sequence continues at coordinate 10,104 of JBDNEZ010000461.1, read as the reverse complement.
GGCGCGTTCCATCAGGACATGGTTGAGGCGCTGGCCAGCGAGCCTGACGTATGCATATTTTCTGAATTCCGTGGACTTTTCAGCGAAGCAACCCGGATCGAAAAGATAAGCTGGATGCTTCAAACGCTGATCGGACAATGGGTCATAACATGTGACGTGGACGAACTGCTCGAGACCCCCGCTGAAACTCTCCAGCAGACCATTGAAATCATGGATCGCCTAGGGATGCAAGCGATGCCGGCCCTGCTGTTGCAGCGCATGACCGGCGACGGGTCGTTGCCTGTTGTCGAGGCGAATGATGACCTGCAACAACTGTTCCCTTTGTACAGCTATAATCTTTCCGAACAACTCAGTCCCTCGCATCCGCCGATCAAGACAAAGCACCCGCTGATCAAGGTTGGGGCAGACTTTGTAGTCAGAGCCGGGTCTCACAGCCCTGCCTGCGGAGGCAGCGTTTCGCAGATGCCGGTGCGAGGAATGCTTGGTCATTTCAAATGGCGCAAGATGTTGCTGGAATCTTCAAAACAGTTTCGCGCAGAGGATGCCAACCCCAGGGAAATGAACGCTTACAATCAATATTTGTCCAAAAACCCCAATGTTCTGCCGCTGACTGGAAGCAGGCCGTATTCCCGGGAGGATATGATCCGACGTGGTTTTCTGGTCTGCCCAGATGATGATCAGGTGAGAAAGGCGATTACCGTCAAGACGGCACCAGAGGCGCCGTCGTTGGAGGATATGCCAGTCTGTGATGGCGTTCGTGAGATCGTCAGGGCGCAGAGCCCCGGTGCACGGAAGTTAAAAATATGCTTCGTGACGAGGGAGTTCAACGGACCATTTGGTGCGGGCGGCGTAGGCACTGCAACGACAGCCACTGCTGAAATGTTGGCTGCAGCCGGGCATGACGTGGACGTCGTGTTTGTTCCCTATCATCGTCATGATGTTCTGGACTGGTTCTGGACCGGATTTTTTGCCGCCCGAGGCATCAAGCTGCATCAATTTTCGCTGATGGGCCTCAGCGGCGGCGGACTTTCCCTTGGCAAGATAAGGCGCAAGGTCAAGGAAGTTGTGGTGGCCAACAAATATGACGTTGTTCATATCGACGATGCTCATGCCATCGGGGTGCATTTATGCCAGTTGCGAAGAAGCGGATTGGAGTTGCGCAGTACAGCTGTCGTCATGACTACGCATGGATGCAGCTACTGGCACGCCTACAAGGGCAATATGCCTATCGAAAATACAATGGCGGAATTTCATCACGGATTTGAACAGCAGAATTTCCTTGCCGACCTCACAATTCATCCAAGCCGGTATATGCAGGACTGGGTCAATGCAAACGTGGGACCGCCCAGGCGAGACGTTGCGATCGCCAACATCATGAATGGATTCTGCCGGTCGTTTGGACATTTAGACACGGGCTGCAAAACATCGACAGAGGTGGTTTTCTTTGGCCGGATTGAGCCGCGCAAGGGCTATGATGTTTTTCGCGATGCGGTGCTGGCTTTGCAGGAACGAGGTGAAATTGTAGCAAAAATTACGCTACTCGGCCGGATCGGCGAATCTCTGAATCGCGATCGTGTGGTGGCAGAGATCAAGACGATTTCAGACTCCGTGAAAGTGCTCGACAACCTGCACAACATGGAAGCGGTCAATTATCTCAAAGCGAACGACTGCTTTGTTGTTATCCCGTCACTCAGGGATAATTTGCCTTACACAATCTATGAGTGTCTGGAAAATGGCATTCCGATGATTTGCTCGAACGTGGGAGGCGTGCCGGAACTGATTGACGAGCGCGATCATGAACGAACCATGGTAGCCAATGATCCAGCGCAGATTGCTGACGCCATCGTAACTGCTCTCAAGCATGGATGGACGCCCGCAAGGCTGGCTTTTGATCCGGATGTTGTGGCTATACAGCAACTGTCTGCGTTCGGCTGGCTTGGTCAACAGGCAATGCTGCAGGATGAAGCATCTGTTCCAGTGCAGAACCAGGTGAGGGGCATATTTTTTGGCGAGGCAGGGCAAACGCCATCCGTTGCGGTCAAGTCAGGCATTGATATGATTGCCGCGACCGGTTGCGATGATATCGAGCGCATTGGTGTCGACTCTTTTCACAACAGACAGGCTGTCGCGGCGATCAACGCGGCGATTATGGGAACCGACAAGGAGTTTGTCCTGTTGTGCCACGACAGTGTGCAGATATTGTCGCAGCAAACAGTACCGGCGATGGTCAGGTTGTTGGCGGGATCGCCGTTCGATGCGGTTGTTTGCGACTATTATGTCATGGCGCAGAGCGCGGAAGGCACGATATTCGGGGTCACCGGAACCATAGATGCGCCTGGCGGACCCTCCCCGAGGGCACCATCGCACAACGTCTTTGGAGCGGGAATTTCAGTTATACGTGTAAGCGCGCTGCGCCGGATTGGAGGCGTTGATCCAGATAGCACCCGTGCGGGCACTCTGGTGTGGGAGGTGTTGAACAAGCTCTGTGCTCAGGGCGGAAAGGTCACCTCGATTCCAGAGGCGTTGGTCAGGAAAACGGTTTCCGGTATCGATGAGCTTGAGCATTTCGGCGACCGGCAATTGCATGAACGGCTTCGGAGGCATTGGGTTGCGGGCCTCGGGTTGCAACACGAGAATATTGTTTCATCGGCAATCTACGAGGCTTTTCGAAAGTGTCCATATACTGATCAGGCGCTTGATGTCTTCAGGCAGACAACGTTGGAGGCACGCGGCAGTGATGCAGCAACCGGTGCAGCTAAATAGATGAGCACAAGCAACGACAATCAGCGTCATCGTGACGTACCTTCTGCGCGCCGCAGCTATATCAGCAGGCGCAAGCTCTTCGTGCTCGGTTTCATGGCCATGTGTGCTGCGTTTGCGGGGTTTGTGTTGAGCTATCGCCGCAGCACACTGGAGGCTTTCCTTGACACACTTATTCCGCGCGATGAATTCGGCCCTTCAGCGACAGATATTGGCCTGACGGATATCATTCGCCAAAAAGCAGAACGCAATCACTGGCGGTTTGTAGAACTTGAACTGGCGCAGGTATGGATGAACCTCAAGGCGGGCGGCAGTTTTGCTGGTGCCAGTGAAGCCCGCCGTAATGAAATCGTTTCACAGATGGAGGCATCCGGCCCCGATTCAGTATTGTGGAAAGCCTACCATTTTGCCCGCACACACTGCATGACGTATTATTATGCGAATGCTGAACGGGCTACGGCGCTTGGATTTGTGGGACCGCCGCAACCTGATGGCCATGAGGAACCCGCTGCACTGTGGACTGGCGCGGCCAATGGGTGACGGCAGGTCTGATCCCATGTTACCGGAAGAAATCGACGTGCTGGTGATAGGAGCCGGTGCCGGCGGCGCCGCCGCAGCCCAACGCCTGGCGAGCCACGGTGTGTCTGTTGTGCTGATTGATGCCGGTCCGGCGTTTGATGCCAGCGATTATTCGGTTGATGTATCTGATTGGGAGAACCAGGGATTCCCATCAAAACCGTCGAGCCAGGGCAGTTATGAATTTGGTGCGGGCCAGGCGTTTGATCCAAAATGGGATCACTTGCGCAAGTTTTCCAAGGCAAGAGGCTGGACGTCCACAAGGACGCACCGGGTCATGGGCGACTATCACCATGTGCGCGGGATAGGCGGTACAACTCTGAAGTTTACAGGTTGGGCCCACCGGTTTCATACGGACAGTTTCCGGCTTCGGTCGAATACCGGACAGGGGTTTGACTGGCCTTTGGGGTACGATGATCTTGAGCCATATTACCATGATGTTGAATGGATGATCGGCGTTGCCGGACCGCCCGGTATTTCCGGCAGGCCAATGAGTTCCAGCTTTCCCACCCCAGCTCACACACCGTCCCGGCTCAGCCAGGTGTTGGCGCGCGGAGCCGCCAGACGCGGACTGTCATGGACCGAAAACTCCGTCGTTGCGCCATCACGGGCCTATCGAGGCAGGCCGGCGTGCAATTACTGCGGCTGCTGCCAATGGGGATGTCCGCGCGGTGACAAGGGCAGTGCTGATGTGACGTTTGTTGCTGCTGCCCTCGAAACCGGACGGTGCAAAGTCTATCCACTGCATTCGCTCGTGCGCCTTGAACGCGGTGGCGATGACATGATTAGCAAGGCTGTTGTTGCTTCGCAGGACGGGCAGTTACAAGATATAAAACCACGCCACGTGGTACTCGCAGCCGGGGCAATCGAAACTCCCAGACTCTTGCTGGCGATGGACGGGTTGGCCAACGAGTCCGGACGGGTGGGCCATCATCTCATGGAAACCGTGTGGAGTTATCATACGGGCTTGCATCCAGATCCCGTAGGTAGTCACCGAGGCTATCCTGAAGACACCATTTGCTGGGACTTTGATCGGCCGGATGCGATACATGGCGCCGCAGGGGGTGGAATTATTCTACCGCTAGCAGCAACCGAACGGTTTCTCGGGCCTGCTTCGTATGCCCGAAAACTAATCAAGGGATTTGGCAGCGATCACAAGAAGCGGTTGCGGGAGATGTTTGGCCATGCGGTGGGGGTCCAGGTCATTTGCGAAAACCTGCCGTCGGAAGGAAGATATGTGGCGTTGTCGGACACCCTGACGGACCGGTTCGGCATGCCGATAGCCAGGATTGAATCAGTTCTGCCAGATGCTGATTTGCGCCTTTTGTCAGGCCTGGCCGGTATGGCGCTAGAGGTCATGAAGGCTTCCGGTGTAGATGAGGTGCTGGAACAGGCCAGTTCCTATGAAAAATTCAGTTCCACTCATCTCGCCGGGACTTGCATGATGGGAAAAGATTCCGAGACTTCGGTTGTGAATGAATTCGGCAGAACCCATCGCTGGAAAAATTTGTGGATTACAGATGCCAGTGTGTTGCCGTCAATGGGCAATGGTGTGGGATTGTCCGTGACTATCCAGGCGCTGGCCTTGCGGACAGCCGACAGGCTGGTAGCGGCCATGCGGGGTGACGACTGATGGATGAACCGGGGCTCAGGCCGGGACACCTGCAAGCGATGGAACCAGGTGTTGGCACGCGGCCGAAAATATTGTTCCTGTGCCCGCTCATGCCGGGGCGCGGGGGCAGTGGCATGGCCATGCGCGGGGGCGCATTTCTCGACGCTGCACACCAGATTGGGGATGTGGACCTGCTGGTGGTCCCAATCGTCGCGAGCAGGACGCAGGATGTAACGTTTGCCAGGCGACGGTGCCGGAGGTTGATGATCGTCGAAAACAAGGACCGCCGGGACACACTCTTCGCCTTGATTCAAAGCACGACGAAAGAGGTGGACCGTTTGGCCATGTTCCAAGCTTATGGAAAGCCGGCGATCTGCAGCGTTTTGTCAGCGCCGGTTCTCCGTGACGTTTGTGACTTCGTCGAATCCGGCAGCTACGACATCACCATCGTTCAGCGGAGCTATATGTTGCCACTGGTTTGGGCCATTCGGCGCAAGACCGATACCGGACGGGTGCTTGTTGATCTGGATGATGATGATGCCAGTGCGTCTCTTGAACTTGCGCAACGTGAAAGATCGGAAGGGAGGGAGGCTGCCGCGCGCTGGCTTGAGGTGGATGCAGCCGGCTACGACAGGCTGGTCGCCGGCATCGATTGTGTCGCCAGCCTCACCACCATGGCGAACGAGGATGCCATTCAGGCCGTGTCGCGGCGACTGCAAATAGTGCCGCCGGTATTGGTTCCCAACTGCATCGAGATTTACGAACAGGGCGAACTTGTCAAGGAGCCGGTGATGCTGTTCGTGGGGACCATGGGATACAAGCCAAACGAGGACGGCGTGCTGTGGCTGTTGAAAGAAGTACTGCCCCTTGTCAGGGCTGCGGTTCCCGATATTCGGTTGGTTATTGCCGGCCACAGTGCAGGCAAGGTTCTTGAAAGTGCACTGCCCGTGAAGGGCGTGTCAGTTGTCTCTGATCCAGATGATATGGCAGACCTGTACCGCTCCAGCGCGGTCGCGGTCGTGCCGCTGTTTTCCGGGAGCGGGACACGCATCAAGATACTGGAAGCAGGCGCTTACGGGCTTCCCGTGGTTTCCACCCACAAGGGCGCTGATGGTCTGAATATCGACGATGGCACGCATGGCTGGATTGTTGAAGCCGAGACTGCAATATTTGCAGCGGCTTGCATAGCTGCACTAGAATCAGTCGCGGAGCGAGACAAACGCGCAAAACGGTTGCGCGAGCACGTGTCGCTATTGTATGAGCGGGGCCTGATAGTTGACCGGATTGCCGGCCTCCTGCAGAGCCAAATGGAACCAGTTGATTGATAAATTGAGGTAACCGGCGCAATGACCGAAATATCGACAGGCGATCGTTTTCAAACACTTGAAGGCATGGAACTCAACGAGGTGCCCGATGGTTATGTGATCTACGACAATGACAATGAACGCGTACATTACCTCAACAGTACCGCTGCAATTGTCTATCAGATGTCGGACGGCAAACATTCGGTAGCTGACATTGCCAGCCTGCTGAAGCTCGCATTCGAGCTTGACGAGGATGTTGATGTTGCGACCAGCGTGCAGCAGATGCTGGGAGCGGGGCTGATTTGCCGGGTGGAGTAGTCACTGCTCGTTGCTTCAATCATGAATTGAGGTTCCAGTGCTGCGATGATGCTGTGCTTCAATGTCTTAGGTATGTTCAGGCAAAGCCTTGCATGCCCGGAGCCAGCCTGACTCCTCTCGACGTGAACGTGATCCCGGCTGCTGACGGCTATTCCATACAGTTTGACACTATCGAGACCACTGGCGATCTGGATGTGATGCTGGATGCCGCCCATTCGATTGTTCGAAATGTGCTGCTGGGTGACATAGGCTCAGGGGTATTGTTGCACGGGGCAAGCCTGCGCGTAGGCGGCAGCAATGTCGTCCTGATAGGAGACAAGGCAACAGGCAAGACAACGCTGTCGTTAAAGGCGCTGGCGTCCGGAATCCAGGTTTACGGTGATGAACACGTGCTGATTTCCGGACCTCAACTGAACACACGGCCCCGGACATTGCGGGTCAAGGAAGGATCAATTCACGTGGTCACGGAAATGGCCGCAGCGATTCAGCAATGTCCGTTTTTAATCAATTGGGACGGCTCCAAAATCTATTCCATGGCACCTGAAACAAGCGATGTAACCTGGCAGCTGGCACCATATTCAGTTGACCATTTCATCTGCCTGAAGCCGAACCACGACGGCAGCTCTGATCTTGAGCAATCGAGCAGCGACGAGACATTTCAGATGGCGATGACGCAATGCTTTCTACCTGATGAGGGCAGGGGGCAATCGCTTGCAGCCCTGCATACTACTATCGGCACGGCAAAATGCTGGAACATGAGGCTGGGCAATCTGGATCAGGCCATTGGTATGCTGCAGCAAATGGCAATTGATCATGTCAAGTGACAGATTTTGCAAGGTCATGGAATATATTGGCTTTTCAACTTCCCGCGCGGGCGTTGCCAGTCCATTGAAATGTTGGATTGCAACTTGGTAACGACGACATGAGCCTTGACCTTGAGGTGGCTTTGGTTCATTTTATCGTGGTCTTTATCAAGCAGGGGTTATCATGTCTGACAAAATTGAAGAGCAGCTGGAAACAGTTGATGAAAGCCGTCGTGCGGCAATCCGCAAAATCGTTCTCGGCACGGCGTATGTGGCGCCGGTGGTTGCCAGTTTTGCAATGCAGGGCCGCAGCACGGTGGCTCTTGCGGGTGCCTCCAACTCCAGTTGATTGCACACTTGACCGCATGAATGACTACTAACGAAACTATCAGTGCGTGTCTGATCGCAAAGAACGAGGCAGTCCTTCTTCCGGACTGCCTTTCGTCGTTGAAAGGCCGGGTTGACGAGATCGTCATTGTCGATACCGGTTCCAGTGACAATACGATTGAACTGGCCAGGGCAGCCGGTGCGGTTGTACTGCATCGGCCCTGGGATGACGATTTTTCAGCTCCCCGCAATATGGGGCTGGATGCTGCCACGAGCGACTGGATCCTGTACATTGATGCCGACGAACGTCTGACGGCACCCGGTACCGGGTCGATTGCCAGCTTGCTGCCGGGACATGAGGCCAGCGCGGCCAGGCTTTGCCTGCAACCCAAAGTCGGTTCAACCAGCTATTCGGAATTACGCCTGTTTCGCAATGATGCCAGGATTCGGTTCAGACAGATCATGCATGAACGCGTGGTCGAAGCTGTACGCGAGGTGTGCGAGGCTGATGGAACTGTCGTTGGCCCGGCGCTGGATATCCGTTTGCACCATGTGGGATATGAGGGTGACCAGAGCCACAAGCACGCCAGGAATCCGCCAATTCTACGCAAAGCAATCCTGCAAAATCCCGAGCGTGTCTATTGCTGGTTCCACCTGGGTATCACACTGGATGCGATTGGTGAGCGCGCAGAGGCTATTGCCAGTCTCAACCGTGCTATCGAAAAGGCGCATGCTGGCGGCATTACCGAAGAGCTCAATATTGCAGTGACTTGCCATCAGGTGCTGGCCGGGATTGCGACGGAGGCACAGAATCCGAATGACGCTTTGCGGCATGCTGAACTCGGCCTGGACATCAGACAGTCACATTATACTCTGCAGTGGGCCAAGGCACGTGCGCTTGCGCAACTTGGGCAGCTGGACGAAGCTATCGCGATACTTGAGATGATCGTGTCGATAGACGCTGAAACCTTCTTCGATCACGAAGCTTCGTTCCAGAAGTCTGTATTTCGTGAAGATAGCCAGGGATTGCTCGGCAGTTGCAGGTTCATGCAAGGACAGTTTGTGCAAGCGGCGCGGCATTTTGAGCTTGCGGCGGAATATTCAGGAGGGGACCTTGAATATGTCAGCAAGGCTGCATTGTGCCGCGCAAAACTGGGCGAAGCCCTCAAAACACTCTAACCGGGTTCGATACCGGCTGACTTGAATGCCTGTTGCTTGCGGTCCATCCACACCGGAGCCGTTGCGAGATCCATGAGCGGATCCCAAAAAGCCTGCGCAAGCCCGGAGATTCCCTCGGATCTCGCCCGGATCATGGCAATTTCTTCTGCAAGAGCAGTGGTGAGGGATGGCAGGTGCTGCTGCCTTGATCTTTCTGCCAGCCGAGCCCACCGGGAAACAGCGTCGTCAGGGATTTCGACATCGTCGGGAAGCTTTGCTCCAAACCAGTTGGTTGCTGCCGCGAACCATAAGTCCAGGGCTGCCAGCAACCGGGGGTTGCGCGCGGCCCGCAGCCTCATGTCTCTCACGTCGTCATCTGATGATCGTAATAGTAGCCAGGAAAATTCGTAAAGGCCTTTCAGGGGTGCCACACCGAAAGTGGCATTTCTGTGGGTGAAGTGGTTGTGCACGACCATATGCAACATGTGTTCCACCTGGCCCGGCAACATCACCGTTCCATCCGGTGTTTGCGAGCGCTGGGAGTGCTGCATAAATTCCCGGGTTGAAAGATAACGTTCCCCGCGCGGATTCGACGCTGCAAAGTGGATTTCAATGCTTGCAGCGATGTCGGGTCGGATGATTGGTTGCAGATGATGCGGTGCCGGGTCCTGGTCCGGCATCGGTGCAAAACCGATCGACGTTAACACTTCATGTGCCCTTGTGCTGTCATCGGGTGCGACCAGAATGTCGATGTCGCGCTGCTGGCGCCATGCCGGCCGACCCGTCCAGAGCGAAACTGCTCCCTTCATCAGCAGCGGAGTGATGCTGGCAGCATTCAGGCTGCTTGTGATCTCAATCAGACCGACCGCAAGCTGGCGGCGGCGATTGATGTGAGACTGCCAGGCAGCGTCGAGTTGCCGTTCGAGACCATCAGCGTGCGCAGATTTGTTACTTATGAGTTTATAATCAAACAGACGCTGCAGAAGTGCCGAAAGCAACATTCGCTGGTCGGCGGCATTCACCAGTTTTGGCAGCGCGTCGTCGTTGCCAAGCAGCTGCAACCGCAGCAGCGAGACGGCACCGGGGGCGGGGTCAAGATGAAGTGCCGCGCGCAGCAGATCAATACCGCTGCAATCGGTATGGCCTGGTTTAACGACGGATGGTTGGATCTCTCTCATGCCGATGCGCAAGAGAGCAGAACTTGTGCTTATATTCAAGCAGATGCTTATATCAGATCTCAGTAACA
>JBDNEZ010000460.1:0-4148 GCA_041690095.1 Anderseniella sp. | reverse complement strand
GGCTCGACGCATGGCACGCTCACGCAGGTCTTCGGAATAAGGTCTGGTCATCCATGCTGGCCTCCTGCTCCAGCATGTACCTTGAATCACAACTCAACTGATTTGGGAATCTTGATTCCGTAAAAAAACAAACTGCTCTAACACTCTGGAAACGATCATGTTTATGATTTTTGGTTGATTCAACCAAAAATCATCCTGATCTAAATCCACTTGAGTTTTCGAAGTATCCAGATTTGTGCAATGAGAATGATCATCATCAGTGCGCAGGTTACCCAGAAGGCAGCCGAATTTTCTACTCCGGGCATACCACCTACATTGACGCCCAGGAGTCCGGTAAAGAATGACAACGGCAGAAAAATTGCTGCGATGATAGAGATGACATACATGTTGTGGTTCATTTTTTCGGCCAGTTTGTTTGACATGTCGTCCTTGATGACCAATCCACGTTCTCGAATGGCATCCAGTTCTTCCACCAGCCTTTGCTGACGGTCCATTGTCTCGCGTATTGACGGTTTCGTTTCCTCCGGCATCCATGAGGGCGGATCGGCAAGCATGGAGGCCAGTGCTTCACGCTGTGGTGCCATGAACCGCCGAAGTTCGATTGCGTCCTTGCGTATATCTCCCAGTTCGCGACGCAGGTCACCGGAATCCGCGCTTTCTGCCCGCAACTCGACAGCGTCCAGCTTCTCTTCATAATCGCCAACGGAGCCAGCCATTTGCGAAATGAGCCGGGAGACAATCGTTTCGAACAAGGCGGCCACGTTGGTAGGCCCCGTGCCATGCTCGGTTAACTCTTCGAAAATCTGACGCGGCGCGAACAAGCGACGATGGCGCAATGTGATCAGACGCTCTCCATCACTCCACAATCTGATGGCCACCATGTCATCAGGACTTTCTCCTTCGTTGTGATTGATGCCGCGCAGGATGGCTATGTAACCGCGCTTGCCCCGGAACACCCGAGGTCTGGATTCTCCGGTGGTAATGGCGTCTACAGTCACCGGAGTAAGGCCGCTTTTTTCTCGAAGCCATGTCACTGCTTCTGGAATTGCCCGGTCCAGATGGATCCATATCGGTCCATCTTGCGGCTTCCACGTACGAACTTCCTTCCAGCCAACTGATCTTGCTCCACCCTTGCCATCCAGAATGCAGGCAGAAATCAAACCGTTTTCATTTGGGATTGACATGTGGTTCACCCTTTTTTGGTTTTTTCGGCTTTGGCGGAAGGATTGCTTTTATCTGCCGGGTGGGTTTGTCGATCCCGTGCCTCTATGAAGATACGACTGATATTGGGGTGACTGGCTTTGATGCCGGCTTCAAGATCAGACACAGCCTGTTCCACCTGCAACGAATTCAGTGTATCGACGAAATCGAGGCTTATGTTCAACATTGTGTCATCAAGGTTGACTGCAATCGTCAGAACTTCGTTGATCCGCAATATGCGTTTGTCGTCCCTGGCAATGAGACGTATGTCTTCGACGATGTGGGGGTCTGCGTGTCCATCACGAGACGCCAATGGTGGTGCCTCGTCGTTGTCGGTACTTGGTTGAAGGGAGAGAGGCGTGGTTGTTTTCAGATGCAGGTCACGCTGCGGATAGGGGATTTCGATGCCGTGTTTGTGAAATGCGCGCCAAACCGCCAGAAGGTATTCGCTGGCTACGTTGGACACGCCGTTGGCGGGATCAATAATCCAGAAACGGGTTTCAAGATCGACCGATGAATCACCAAAGTTGCGCAACAACACGGTCGGTTTCGGTACATCGACGATCCGTTCTATGCCCTTGGTCGCTTCCAGCATAATCTGCATTGCCTTGGGTACGTCGCTGTCATAGTGAACTCCGACCATGACCTTGCGCCGAATTGTCTTGTCGGAATGTGTCCAGTTTACAACACGGTTGATGATAAATTCTTCATTGGGAATCAGGTGTTCAGTCCCGTCCCGTGTTCTGACAGAAGTATACCGAGCACCCAGACTGGCCACCCAACCATAGGTGTCGGTCAATTCAACTACGTCACCGGGTTTTATTGATCGGTCCATCAACAGGATAATGCCGCTGATGAGGTTGGAGACTATTTTCTGCAAGCCAAAGCCAACTCCAACACCCACTGCGCCGGAAAACACGGCCAGTGCAGTCAGATCGATGCCCACAACGTTGAGGGCGATCACAACAGCAAGGAAGAGAAGGGTGAATCGGCCAAGTTGGCTGATCAGCATCTGGACGGAGGGCGTCAAGTTGCTGGAACTGCTGACTCTGGCCTGCAACACCTTGGACCCGACCGAGGCGGTCCACAACAAGATAGCTGCAGTCAGTCCTCCTTTCAGAACCAGATAGGCCGTCACCTTGGTTCCGCCGACGCTTGTGCCGATCGAGTCCAGCATGGCAATGGTGGGGTTGAGCAGTCGCATGATGCTGAGAGCCGCAATCAACCACATGGAGATGGCAAACGCCCTGGACCAGAACGGATCCGACACGGCACTTGAGAATATCCTGATAAATATCCAGGCATTCAAAAGGCTGGCTGCAATTCTGACCACGTAGTGATTGATCGAGAAGCCGGTCAGGACAATGGTTGCTAGCCATAGCCCGACAATACAAAAGGCAAATGGCATGAGATCACGAAGCACGCGCCGTAATCGATCAAATACAGGAAATTTACCCTGTCGCCAAATATGATCAAATGCTGACTTTGAATAATTTCTCAAGAGAAAGGAAGCAACGGCTACTGCAGCGATAACAGCCAACTGCATCGGACCTTGATATGAGAAAAGCTGATAATACAGGATGGTGTAGAGTTCCTGCAGGTGTGCGATGATGGGCGATAGGCTCTCCGTTACAGTCTCAGCGATTTTTTCTGCGGTTTCGGTTTCAACTATACTGGGCTCAACGATAGCTGCTTCGGCAATCAGTAATGAATTTGTCATGCTGGGTTGGCTCCGACTGTTGGGGCGAAACAATGTCCTGCCGGACGTCGCCTGAATGACCTGGTTTTCCTCAAATTACGTTTCGGTTCTGGTTTCATCCGATAGGTACGCGGCGGTAGTGCTGGATTGCCTGGTTTCCGGCAATCCAGCGTGAGAAAGACCATCGCCCTGATTTATGTCAGGCAAATGGGTGTCGCGCCGCGCACCAGACAAAATCTCTGCATTGTCCAGCGCAAACGGCGTACGGCTAAACATCAGCCTTTACCCCTTGTTTTTGTGTTTCCCTTCTCTGCACGAGCCGCCAGGAAATCTATGATCTTGCCGGCGATATCTATGCCGGTCGCATTTTCCACGCCCTCAAGACCAGGTGACGAATTGACTTCCATGACCACCGGTCCGTGATTGGAGCGCAGCATATCGACACCACAGACATTTAGTCCCATGGCTTTCGCCGACCTTAGTGCGGTTGAGCGTTCTTCTGCTGTGATCTTGATCGTTTTGGCGCTACCGCCGCGATGTAGGTTGGAGCGAAAATCATCTGCCGCGCCGGTTCGCTGCATCGCTGCAATCACTTTTCCACCCACGACAAGAGCGCGGATATCAGTGCCGCCTGCTTCCTTGATGAACTCCTGCACAAGGATATTTACTTTCGCACCGCGAAAAGCCTCGATTATTGATTTGGCGGAGCGATCCGTATCTGCAAGTACAACTCCAATTCCCTGGGTGCCTTCCAGAAGCTTGACCACCAGAGGCGCACCTCCAGCAAGTTTCAGAACGGCCTCGGTTTGACGCGGGTCATGAGCAAACGTGGTAACCGGAAGCCCGATGCCTTCACGAGACAGCAGTTGCATGGAGCGAAGTTTGTCGCGTGATCGCCCGATTGCAACGGATTCGTTCAGTGGATAAACGCCCATCATCTCGAACTGTCTCAGAACAGCAAGACCGTAAAACGTCACTGACGCACCGATACGCGGAATCACAGCGTCATAGTGGGGAAGCTTCTTGTCGTTGTAGTAAATTTCAGGGCGGTGCGATGCGATGTTCATGTAGCAGCGCAAAGTGTTGATTATATCGAGTTCATGGCCACGTGCGTATTCCGGGGTGATCCGGCCACCTGTACCGATAGCATCCGGCCACCCGTACCGATTTGATCCGGCCGGGGATTCCGGGGCATCCGGCCACCCCCAAATCCATCCGGTTTAGGCTGCTGCGAGGCGATCTGTAGCAG
>JBDNEZ010000459.1:0-8258 GCA_041690095.1 Anderseniella sp. | reverse complement strand
TTCCGCAAGGGCAGGGTTTTGACTGTGCTGTTTTGAGGGGACGATTGTCGACCCCTGTCTCCAATTGTCACGACCCCCCTGGTGCAATCCGCAACGTTTTTATCAACTGGCCGTGAGTATGAAGGGACCCCCTAAACGAATGGTTAACCACAGTATAGCTAGAGTCCGCCGAAATGAATCTCGAGACGGGGAACAGCAAGTTCGTGGCTCGCATGGCGCTACATTTGATCAAGGCTCTGCTGAAACGGGCGACAGCGGCTTGCATTGCCATGGTTGTTCTCGCCGCAATTCACATTGCCGTGTATCCGGTTCCCGCAAGAGCAACCCCGCCATTGGCCAGCGTCTCCGAAGCCCGAATCGCAGGTGATGAAGCAAGAACCCGTTTTGTGGCAGACCTCGACAGGCCGGTGAGTTACTCCGTCTATGTGATCGACAATCCCTATCGAGTAGTGGTGGACCTGCCGGATGTGCGCTTCAACATGCCCCCCGAGATTGGGGATGAGGGCAAGGGCCTGATCAAGACCTACCGGTTCGGCCAGCTTGCACCGGGCAAATCGCGCATTGTAATTGATACAAATGGACCCGTTCTGATTGAAAAGTCGTTTGTTCTAAATCCTGAAAACGGTCAACCGGCGCGGATGATAATCGATATTATACAGACTGATCGGCGCACTTATTCACGGATCAAGGCAGCTGAACCTTCGATCAGACCCGTGGCGGCTTCGTTGGTGCAACCGGCGCCTGATACTTTGGCCCAGCTTTTGCAGCGCGAAGGCGTGGCACGCATTGATGAAGTGGCTGAAAAGGCCGAGCAGACAGAAATCACCGCCAGCCTTGTTCCCAAGCCCCGTCCCAGGCCTGCCCAAATCGCGCGGGCATTCGAACCAGACCCAATCCCGGCACGGCCGGTTATTGTGCTGGACCCGGGGCATGGCGGCATTGACGGCGGTACCGTTTCCAGAAAGGGCACCCTGGAAAAGCAGGTTGTGTTGGCATTTGCTCGCGACCTCCGCAAAACGCTGCTGGCTACTGGACGGTTTGAAGTTCACATGACCCGCAATGATGACAAGTTCGTTTCGCTGGGCAAGCGCGTCAAGTTTGCTCGTGCCCAAAAAGCGGATTTGTTCATAGCGGTTCACGCAGACAGCTTGCGTCAGCGCCGCGTGCGTGGCGCAACTGTATATACTCTGTCTGAAAAAGCCTCGGACGCAGATGCAGCCGCGCTGGCGGAAAAGGAAAACAACGCAGACTTCATAGGCGGTGTTGATCTTGGCGAGGATTCAGGCGAAGTGGCAGGCATATTGCTTGATCTGGCGCTGCGGGAAACCAAGAATCACTCCATCTATTTTGCTCGCCGGGTAGTCAAGAATCTGAAGTCGGTTACACCGTTGAACAGGCGGCCAATGCGGTCAGCCGGATTCAGGGTACTGCGCGCACCGGATGTGCCATCGGTCCTGCTGGAATTGGGGTATCTGTCGAATCGTCACGATGAGGGAAATCTTGTTTCGTCGAAGTGGCGACGCAAGGCTACAACTGCTGTTACAGAGGCCATCGAGGGCTTTTTTTCGCCGGAAGTCGCAGCCCGGCAGCAACTGGCGCAGTGAAAAACTGCGTCTAGAGGCCATAAGCGTGTTGCGCGCGACACAGTTTTTCTTCATACAAATCATTGCAGTGCCGTCCGATTGCCACAATCTTTGGCTTTGTGAGCCGACACGACGAATAGATGCGTGTGCTATGGTTCGTTGCACAAGCGGGACGCTAATCTGAATGCTTCGATTTATAAAATATCTGTTCAGCTTTGGGCTGGCGGTGTGTTTCGCCGTCGCATTGGCTTTGGCCTACATCATCTATGATACGTCCAAGACATTGCCGTCTCACGAAAGTCTGGCAGAATACGAGCCACCGGTTATGACACGCATTCATGCTGCCGACGGATCGCTGTTGGCGGAATACGCCAAGGAACGCCGGCTTTTTGTGCCTATAGACGCGGTGCCGAAACAACTGGTGGAGGCAGTCATCTCTGCCGAAGACAAGAATTTTTATAGTCACCCCGGGGTTGATCCGGAGGCGTTGGCGAGGGCGGTTCTGGTCAATATCCAGGCCCGGCTCAACGGTTCAAAACGGCGCCTGATCGGAGCATCCACAATCACCCAGCAGGTCGCCAAGAATTTCCTGCTGACCAATGAGCGCACTATAACCCGTAAACTGCGCGAGGCGCTGATCGCCATTCGCATGGAGAGTTCTTTCAGCAAGGATCAGATCCTTGAGCTTTATCTCAATGAAATTTTTCTGGGGCAGGGATCTTACGGTGTCGCTGCAGCATCGTTGAACTATTTCGGAAAATCGCTGATCGAGTTGGATCTGGCGCAGATCGCCTATTTGGCGGCACTGCCCAAGGGGCCGTCGAACTACCATCCCGTTCGACAACGCAAGCGGGCAATCGAGCGGCGAAACTGGGTTTTGTCGCGGATGCATGACAATGGCTACATTTCCGAAGCGGAAATGACGGCGGCACAGGCGAAGGACATTGAGGTAACGCTTCGTCCGTTCGGCGCCAAACTGTTTGCAGCAGAATATTTTACCGAGGAAGCCAGGCAGGCCGTGGAGCGGATTTACGGCAAGGAAGTGCTCAGGACCGGTGGGTTGTCGGTCCGCACCACCATTGACCCAAAAATGCAGATATTTGCCCGCCAGGCCCTGGCAGGCGGGCTTTTAGGGTTTGACCGAAATCACGGTTGGCGTGGCCCGGTTTCCAGCATGCAAGTGACGTCAGACTGGCCCGCCGCACTGGCCAAGATGAAACCCCTGAATGACGTTTATCCCTGGCAACTGGCGGTCGTACTGGACGTGACTGACGAACAGGCGCGCATTGGATTGCGCCCTTCACGAGTGGTCAAGGGCAAGGCGATAAACACAAAACAGGGTGTGATTCCGCTGCAATTGTTGCAGTGGGCGCGCCAGCACAAGGGCGTCGACAAAAATGGTGCGGTGCTTGGCAAGAAGATAAAGTCTGCAACTGATGTGCTGAAACCGGGAGATGTTGTATATGCCGCTGCTGTCGGAACAGGCGACACTTACCACCTGGTACAGATACCGGAGATCGAGGGCGGTATGGTTGCCATGGACCCGCACACGGGCCGGGTTCTGGCGCTGACAGGCGGGTTTTCCTATGACCGCAGCCAGTTCAACCGGGCCACACAGGCGAAACGCCAGCCGGGATCCGCAATCAAGCCATTTGTTTACGCAGCCGCATTGGACAACGGCTACACGCCATCATCCGTTGTTCTGGACGCACCGGTCGAGATAAAGCTGCGCAGTGGCGAAACGTGGAAACCATCCAACTACACCAACAAGTTTTACGGACCCTCGACCCTGCGTCGTGGCATCGAATTTTCGCGCAACGTAATGACGGTGCGACTTGCGCAGGACATGGGCATCAAAAAGTTCAAAGGGCTCACTGAACGGTTGGGTATATATGATGATCTGCCAGCTGTGCTCGCGACATCACTCGGCTCAGGAGAGACATCCCTGCTGCGCATGACCGCAGCGTATTCGGTGTTGGCGAATGGCGGCAAGAAAATCGAGCCAACCATGCTGGATCGCATCCAGGACCGCCATGGCCGCACGGTGTGGCGTCACGACAAGCGCGAATGCACACAATGCAATGCCACCGACTGGACCAACCAGCCGGAACCGGAATTCATTGAAAACCGCGATGTGGTGATGAATCCGTACACCGCCTATCAGATCACGTCGATGCTGGAAGGTGTGGTTCAGCGTGGAACCGGCAAGAAACTGAAAGAAATCGGCAAACCGATTGCTGGCAAGACCGGCACTACAAATGACGAACGCGATGCCTGGTTCATCGGCTATACGCCTGATCTGGTGGTTGGCGTATATGTCGGCTACGACCGTCCACGGCCGATGGGCAAGGGCGAAACCGGTGGTTCGCTGGCGGCACCTATTGTTGCGCAGTTCATGAAGTTTGCATTGAAAGGCGTATCAGGGACACCGTTTCGTGTTCCTGCAGGTGTAAGATTGATCCCGATAGATCCCAAAAGCGGCAAGCGCGGCACCTACGGCGAAGACAATGTCATCCTTGAAGCGTTCAAGCCCGGGGAGCAGCCGCCTGAGCGCGCGCGGCTTGTGACCGGCGGTGATGCCCTCGCCAGTTCCGGGATCAATGTGGGCAGTTACAACGATGCCGGCGGCGTCATCATCAATGGCGGCGACACTGGATCGGCTGCTGTGTCCGAAGGCGGGTTGACGACAGGCACGGGTGGCCTGTACTGACCGGGCCGACTTCTTCTTTTACCAATCCGGCACGGAAAGATTAGCATGCGCGCGGAAATAGAGACACTTGTCGACGAGTTCAAGCAGTCCATCGGGCTGCTGAGGAGGCATCTTTGACTGGGATCAGGCATTACGTGATCTTGATCTGCTGAATGCTCAGGCCGAAGATCCGGATCTTTGGAATGACTCAGATGAAGCCCAGCGCGTGATGCGCAAACGCCAGGACCTTGAAAGCCGCATCGGCACGGTTCGCCGTCTGGAGCAAACCATTTCCGACAGTGTCGAGTTGATCGATCTGGGTGAAATGGAGGGTGATCAGTCAGTCATTGATGAGGCTGAGTCCCAGATACAGCAACTGCAGCCCGAAATTGCCAGGCTGGAAATCGAAACACTGCTGTCTGGTGAAGCCGACAGTAATGATAGTTTTCTGGAAGTGCATGCAGGCGCCGGCGGGACGGAGAGCCAGGACTGGGCGTCCATGTTGATGCGCATGTACACCCGCTGGGCCGAAAAGCAGGGTTACAAGGTTGAATTGATTGAGCTGCATGATGGTGAGGAAGCCGGCATCAAGTCCGCGACTCTCAAGATAGGTGGTCACAATGCCTATGGGCGGTTGAAAACCGAAAGCGGGGTTCATCGACTGGTACGGATTTCACCGTATGATTCAAATGCGCGCAGACACACGTCTTTCGCATCGGTCTGGTCTTTTCCAGTGGTGGACGACAATATCGAGATAGAAATCAATGAAAGCGATTGCCGGATCGATACCTATCGTGCATCCGGCGCGGGTGGTCAGCATGTCAACACAACTGACTCCGCGGTCCGCATAACCCATGTGCCAACCAATATTGTAGTGCAGTGCCAGAATGAACGCTCACAGCACAAGAACCGGGCGACCGCCTGGAACATGTTGCGCGCAAGATTGTATGAGCGCGAATTGCAAATTCGCGAGGAAGCAGCCAGCGCGGAGGAGGCCACCAAGACCGACATCGGCTGGGGGCACCAGATCAGATCCTATGTGCTGCAGCCATATCAGCTTGTGAAAGATCTGCGCACCGGTCATGAGAGCACCAATCCTTCTGCAGTTCTGGACGGAGATATCAACGAGTTTATTGAAGCGTCGTTGGCGCAAAGAGTGCACGGCGGCGGACCCGGCGAAATATCCGATATCGACTAATACCAGAGGGACTGACTATTGACCCATTTGATGGAGTCAAATGGGTCAATAGTCAGTCCCTTTGGTACAAATGTCTCGATCACAACGTCTTCCGTTGGCATGATTTTGATCGAATGAGGAGCGCGCGCACTGCTGCAAAACAGTTTGCAGTTCAAACGCTTGGTGCCGGGAAGGGTGTCGCCTGGTGAATATACCCTGCTGCTTGTGCCCGGTCATTTGTGACCGGACACGCCGAGGCAGCTTATTCAGCCGCCTTTGGTTTGCGGGCAGGGGTTTCGGGATAAATCGAATCATCCTCGACATCGGCAGTGCCCGGCAGGGAATACACATTCTCTTGCGGGTAGTGGTCATAGACAGGGGCATAACCTTGTCCCCAACCACTGCTGGCATAGCCCTGTTCCTGATCAATCGGTTCTGACAGCGGGTCTTCCACGCGGCGGATCTTGCCATCGACATGGGCACCGTTTTCAATCGAAAGCGTCTGGTTGATGACATCGCCTTCAATGTGCGCGCCTGCATAAATATGGATGTGGAGCGCGCGTATCGGGCCAATAACACGGCCTCTGACAATCACTTCTTCTGCGGTTATGTCGCCATAAACCACACCATTTCCGTCAACTACCACGGCGCGTGCACGAACTGTACCGTTTATGGTACCATCAATTTGTAATTCACCACCGGTTGAAACCGAGCCATCTATGACGAGGTCAAGAGATAACAGCGACGGACCGGAACGATGACGTTGCCGGCCTCCGCCAGTGGCTGCGCTCTTTGGTGCTTTAGCGCGTGATTTCTTGAAAAACATCGCGGGCCTTCCAAAATCTTACTGGGTCTATTGCGCGGCCGCCCACGCGTGTTTCGTAATGAAGATGCGGGCCTGTACTGCGACCTGTACTTCCAACTTGGCCTATTCTATCACCTGACTTTACCTTTTGACCAGTGCGAACCGATATTATGCTTAAATGGGCATATCGGCTGGTAATACCGCCATCATGGCGAACCTCCACCATTTTGCCATATCCACCTGACCAGCCGGCCTTGATGACCTTGCCTGGTGCTGTTGCATGAACAGGCGATCCGGTGGCTCCCCGAAAATCAATCCCCGAATGCATGGCAGGGCGTTTCCGGAACGGGTCCCGGCGAAGGCCGAATGTGCTGGAGGTTGCGTGACCCCGCGACATTGGCTTGACCAGCGGCAGGCGAGTTGTCTGGAACTTCAGGGTCTCCCACCTGTCCAGTTCTGTAGACAAGTCAGATATTTTTTGTGCCAACACCTTCGACCCCAGGTCAGCCGCACTTGCGGCGATGAACGGGCCGCCAACGGCTTCAGGCTTGTAGTTTGATGACTTTTCAACCTTCTCAGCGTTCACTCCAAGTGTTCGGTATACCTCGCCAATTCGCGCTGTCTCACCTGCGACATAGTCCGTAACGATATCCAGCAGCGCTGACTCGCGGGCTTCCATCTGAGCCATATAGCCGCGTAATTCGCCCAGCGGCTTTGCCGCTTCTTCCGGCGTCGTGAATTCGGTAGTGAATTTGTCAACTGCACGTGGTGACGAGGTGTTGTCTGCTGTTTGGGTGTCGGGCGTGCCGGCTGGTGACAGGCTGCCTTTCTGTTGGAGGGAAGAACCTTTCGGGCTGGGCAGCCATCCCCGTCGGAAAAACTCCGACAATTGCTCATGGCGGTCTACCAGGCGATCCTGTTCAATGCGGACTTCGTCAACTTTCGCGAGATATGCTCGCTGGTCCAGCAGCAACCGGCGGTTCAGCTTGTCAATTGTGGAGCGCATTTCCCCGATACGGTCCTCATAATCCAGGCGGGCCCGATATTGACCGCGCTCTTTTAACGCCAGAACCTGATCCCTGAATGCGACATTGACCGTAACGTAGGCGATCCAGAAAAGTCCCACTGTAAAGGCAAAAATGACAGTTGCCTGTACCCACGGTCTAAGCGTGATGAATTGAACTTCACCTTCGGAGCGCAGATAAATCTGTCGTTCACGAAACGCGTAGGCCAAACGGGAAAAAAATCCGCGTGGATGATGCCCCCCTGTATGCCGCCGTCTTTTTCGCATAAGCCCTCCCTGCCATGGGCTGATGTTTGAAACGCCACGTGTTTGTCTGAAATCACGACTACCCTTGCGATTCAGCACGGACTTATAGGTGTGCCGCTGCTTTGTGGTGCGATTATGGACGTCGCGCAAGAAAGTTCAACTCTTGCGATGTCTCGCAGCCTGCACGCCAGTGCGAACAAACAAGGTCATTCCAGCGCTTCAGCGGCCTTCAAAACCTCTTCGGCATGACCGGCAACCCTCACCTTGCGCCAAACTCGGGCAATCTTGCCGTTTGAGCCGATCAGGAATGTTGAGCGCTCGATGCCGTAATACTTGCGTCCATACATGGCTTTTTGAACCCAGACGCCGAAGGCTTTCAGCGTGTCCAGCTCAGGATCAGATCCCAATATGACGTCAAGATCATGCTTTTCGATGAATTTGTCATGCTTTTGCGATGGATCGGCGGATATGCCGACAACCTTGGTATCGGCTGCTTCAAATGATGCTTTGAGTTGGGTAAAGGCAATTGCCTGTTTGGTGCACCCTGGCGTGTCATCTTTGGGGTAGAAGTAGATCACTGCCTTGTGCCCCTTGATGTCGTCGCTGGAAATCCGTGAAGACCCGGCAGCATCGAGGTTAAATTCCGGCATAGGCTGCCCTGATTCGAGTGGACTGTTCATTCCCAAAAGAAGTTCCTTGATAAGTAGTGGATAAATGTTTGATTGATTATACTG
>JBDNEZ010000458.1:0-2835 GCA_041690095.1 Anderseniella sp. | reverse complement strand
TGTTCAGGGGGTGATTGTGTCTTTTAAAAATGGTCTCAAACTCATACGGCATGCTGGTTGTTTTGCTGCCTTGTGCACGGCCGTTACAACCATGAGCTATTTTTCCACTCCGGCAAGTGCGGAGACTATCGCTGGAGCGTTGTCAAAGGCATATGTCGGTAATCCGCAATTGAAGGCTGATCAGGCACGCCAGCGTGCGACCGACGAACGGGTGCCGCAGGCAAAATCGGGGTGGCGTCCAACGGTGACAGCCAATGCCGATGTGTCAAAGGTTTACCAGGACAATTCGGTCACCGGAAAAACCGATTTTTTGTCCAGCGGTTTCCAGATTCAATTGTCACAACCGGTTTTTGACGGGTTCCGGACTGAGAACGCATTGCGCGAAGCCGATGCAACCGTGCAGGCCGGCAATCAGAATCTATTGGCGGTTGAACAACAAGTGCTGCTGGATGGTGCTATTGCATTCATGAATGTTATTCGTGACCGTCAAATTGTCAATTATCGCCGCCTGTCATTGAGCAATTTCACAGAACAGATCCGTGCTGCGAGAGCCCGCTTCGATGTAGGTGAAATTACCCGTACGGATGTTGCTCAGTCGAACGCCCGGGCCTCTGATGCACGCGGTCGGTACGCAGTTGCTGTCGGTAATCTGGAGACATCTGTTGCGAACTATATTCGAGTAATTGGTGTTAAACCTGGTCGTCTGATGTTTC
The DNA here is from genome assembly GCA_041690095.1 of Anderseniella sp. GTDB lineage: Bacteria > Pseudomonadota > Alphaproteobacteria > Rhizobiales > Aestuariivirgaceae > Anderseniella. The sequence continues at coordinate 2,122 of JBDNEZ010000458.1, read as the reverse complement.
CCCGGCTTTCTCCGAGAGTGCCAAGATCTCTGCGTCAGGCAATTGCAATAGCGGGTGAAACAAACCCGGAAATACTGGCTGCGGCGTATGTGGAGGCAGCTGCTGAGGCAAACATCGGTGTGCAAAAATCCGACCTGCTGCCGAAGTTGAATTTTGAAGCGAGTTATTCGATGGACAATAACTCATCAAATGTTGTCGGGAGAACCAGAACCGGCGTCATAGCAGGTACATTGTCCATTCCACTATACCAATCCGGTCGGGTCTATTCACAGATCCGGGAAGCAAAGCAAATTTCCAGTCAACGAAAGCTGGAAGTTCTTGATGTGCATCGCCAGATTCGCGAGCGGGTGGTAAGTGCGTGGCATTTGCTGAGGGCCGCCACAGCTACAATCTCGGCCGCCAGGGAAGCGGTGGCGGCCAATCAGATCGCCCTTGATGGGGTCAAACAGGAAGCTCAGGTCGGCACCAGAACAACACTTGACGTACTTAACGCAGAAAACGAACTTGTGGAAACACAGGTAGTGCTTGCAACATCGCTGCGCGACCGGATTGTAGCCGGTTACCAACTCGTAACTGCAATTGGGCGCATGACGGCAGCAGACCTGCGGCTTTCGGTCAATATCTATGAGCCGGGGCGTAACCTTGAAGAGGTGCGGGACAAGGCGTTCGGGACAAGCATAAATACGTGGGAATAATATCAAAGGCAATTGTTGTTGCCTTTGGTACACCGTCGTTTGGGACGCCATCGTTTGCTACACCATTGTCTGGCACAAATGTCTTGATCCGAAACGCAACTGTCGACAAGTTGGTGATTCGCAGGGCGTGGCCTTGTACACAACCGCCTGCAAGGCGATAAACTTGCATCGTTATCAAATGGATTTTTCAAAAACCGCATGCAGGCCATGGGCAAACAGGACAGCACACCGCAGGAAGCCACTTCCGTCGACGAACTATTGTCTTCCATCCGGGAGGCGATCGAGTCGGATACGGCGAGTAAAATGGCCATGCCTTCGCAGGCACCTGCAAAACCAATTGGCGCGCCGCGCGCACCGCGCCTGAAGGGCACCGCCGACGACCGGCACGGGCAGCCTGATCCCGTGCGTGGCGCCCAATCCGAAGCACCCGCTGTATCTGAGGGTGACGTAAAGCCCGGTCCGGGCTATGTTTCGAGCAACCCGCACCGGTATCGCCATTCTCTGGAGAGTTCACCAAGCTACATGTCTTTACGCAACCGCCTGGCATCATTGAAATCAAGGACCAGATCCGGCACCAGCCGGTCAATGGCAAGTTTGCTTGGCGGAGACGTTCGCCAGGAAGAAGCCCGTGCCCGTGATCAGCATCCGGTCGCCGAGACGCCATCGGGCACAGATACCCACAATGGATTAAAGGCCGGCATTGCAGATGAACAAGGCTATGTGGATGAGTTCATCACCGGTGACATAACCACGGGAGTTGTTTCCTACACGCCTGATTATGGCGACTGGTCCGTTGAAAACCCGCTGGCCAGTGTCGTCTCGCCGGAACTGGATACAACCGAACCAGACGTGTCAGTTCCTCTCGCCACGAAGGCCAAGGTTACGATGGAGGAACCGGTTGATGCGGCAACCGTCGAAGAAGACGCAATCGAAACTGATCGCGATGAAACAACAGAGAACGACACACCAGTTGCTGCCAAGGCCGATGATCAGGCAGGCTTGCCGCTGGAGGCGATGATCCGTCAGGTCATCGAACCGGAACTGGTTGTCTGGATTGACAAGCACCTGCCCGACCAGGTGGCCGCAGCGATGCCCAGTGAGGAAGCTTTTACAGCCATGATCCGGCCAATGATAGAACAGTGGCTGGCTGACAATCTCAGCCCGATCGTCGAAGATGCCGTGCGTGGCGAGATTGCCAGGATTACCGGTCTTAGGCGCTGAACTCCGTTCTACTGGTCCGCGACCTGTTGCAAGTGTTGCAAGTATTGTGCGCGTAGTGTTTAACCGCGCTATAGACCCAAAAACCGCCATAACAGATTCCAACAGGTCCATGCTCGATAAGCACTTTACACCGGCCGATATTGAAACCCGACTCTATGAAGCCTGGGAGGCCTCCGGCGTGTTCCGGGCCAATCAGACACCGGACG
>JBDNEZ010000457.1:0-8410 GCA_041690095.1 Anderseniella sp. | reverse complement strand
CTGCAATTGTTCTGGCAGGTTGGCCAGAATCTGCGGCGCTATATTCTCAGCCGTTTTCTGGCCGAGGCAGCGGCTCTGGGGCGGGTGATGAGCACCGGCATGAAGGTTGATGTCATACCGTTGTTCGGTGGTAATGCATCTCCGGAAGATATCGAAACATTGATTTCACAAGTGGAAGAGGGCGACCCGGAAGCCGCTGCGACACTGTCTCACTGCTGCCGGATCGCGCCTGAGACAGCGGCGAAAATCGTCAATGATCCCGGCGGTGAACCGCTTGTCGTTGCGTTCAAGTGTCTTGCGCAATCGCGGCTTGTCATGGCGCAGGCATTGCAGCGCTGGCTGGAGTCGGGCAAATGCCCCATTAACGGCGACAATCGGCTTGTGGAACTGCATGCCCAGTTTGACGGGATGTCGTTCAACAAGGCCCGCATGCTGGTGGCTTACTGGGATTGGGCCGCCGGCAAAGCCGGCCCGTTTGCAACTTAATGCTCTTACTACTGCGCAATCCCAAATTCAAAACAGATTTATTCATTTCTATCGTAGCGTAAGCATTTGCATTTTGACGTGGATATTGGAAATATATTGCGTTCCGCAAGGTTAATTTCGGTATATCTATTGATTTTAATTGATCAGCCAGTTAAATCCTCCCGGAACCCAGTGTTCAAACTACGGCTCGGGTTTAAGTTCTCTGTGGGGAGAGATTTAATTTTGCATTCCTGAGAGGATCAAAAGATGACTGAAATTGAACAAAATGATACGACTTATGTTGAACTGACCGCCGAGATCGTTTGTGCGTATGTGGGTAATAATGCCGTTCCTGCGGCAGATATTCCCGCTCTGATCAAGCAGGTTCATGGCGCTTTGTCCGAAGCAGCCGAAGCAGGGGCGGCCAACAATGGACCGGCACCGGAACCGGCAGTTGCCGTTAATCGCTCGATTACGCCAGACTTTCTGATTTGTCTGGAAGACGGCAAGAAGTTCAAATCGCTCAAGCGGCATCTGCGTACATCATATGACATGACGCCGGAAGACTACCGTGAAAAATGGGGTCTCAAGTCTGATTATCCGATGGTTGCGCCGAACTATGCGGCAGAACGCTCCAAACTGGCCAAGAAGATCGGCCTGGGCCAGGGCCGCCGCAAGCGGGCATAGAGCAACATGGGTTCAACTGAACCCATGAAGTTGCTCTAGCAGTCTTGAAGCGATCAGGTTTATGATTTTTGGTTGATTCAACCAAAAACCATCCTGATCTGCAGCAACATGGGTTCAACTGAACCCATGAAGTTGCTCTAGCAGTCTTGAAGCGATCAGGTTTGTATTTGTGGACCAGGCCGTTCAAGGAGCTTGGCCCCTACTGTTCGTGAAGTTTCAGGACAACGTGCGTTTGAGTAAACGCATGTTGTCCTGATCAATATAAAACCAGGAAATTACCACGGATCGCAATTGCGTCCCTTGCGGATCAGTTGCGTGCTTGCCAGTATCTGTCGAGGGTCAAATGGCTTCGGGTTGCCAGCATTTGTAGTCGCACTTCATTATCCGCAAGATCGGGATAATCTTTTGCGAGGCAGGCGCTAGAGCAACTTTGGAAACGATCAGGTTTATAGTTTGGTTGATTCAGCCAGAAATCATCCTGATCTCGGGCTTTGAAGGCAGGATTGAACGTGGTCGGCGATTTTGAAGCCTTTCGGGCGCAATTGGTGGTCTCCAAGCAGCGTGACCTGTTTGACTACTGGTCTTCGTGCAGCATCAATGGTGCGGTGCCGCAACGAGACGCGTTCACGCCGGTCGCAATTCCGCAATTGCTTCCGCACATAAGCCTGATTGATGTGGAATCGACCGGCCGGTTTCGCGTCAGGCTCGCCGGTACACATCTGCGTGACGTGTTTGACCGCGAGATCACCGGACTTCACGTCAGCGAGCTTGAACGCATGTCCAGCGCCGGATACTGGCAGCGCGCCTGTGCGTCCGTGGTCGAGACGGGTTTGCCGATGCAGGGTGCAATAAAGTCACCGCGCATAACCAAGGATCATCTGGTCCAGTTCTGGTTAAGGTTGCCGTTTGCAGCGATTGACGGATCGATCAGACAGTTACTGGGGTTCGATGTCTGCATTCCCGCAGCAGACCTTCAGATCGACCTGTCGCAGTGCGATCAGGGCGATCCGGATTCATTGCTGGCGATCTAATACCAGATCTCAGTAACAGCGACCCATTTCATGGGATCATAGCGGTTCACTCGGGCAGGCGCGGTGCGCAGCGCGATGTGGTGCATCGGGCAAGCAATGCAACGCACCCGATGGACCGCTGTTACTGAGATCTGGTATCAAGCGTGTCTCGGTCAAATGAGCTCTATTGAGGGCAACATGCTTCAGGGGTCCTGAGCTTAAACCAGCGCCGCAGCGTCGGCTTTCAGTCGGGTAATCATGGCAGCCAGCCCGTTGGACCGTTGCGGTGTGAGCGCTTCATGCAGGCCCAGTTTTGCCAGCGCAGCCTGAACGTCGGTATCGAGGATGTCGCGTGGCGGCCGGCCTGACAGCAAGATGTGCAGGATGGCAATCAGTCCCTTGACGATCACCGCGTCGCTGTCGCCACGAAACTTCAGGACCGGACTTGCGCCGGAGGTGTCTGCTTCAGACACAAGCCAGACCTGGCTGGCGCAGCCTTGCACCTTGTTGGCTGGTTTGCGGGCCTCGTCTTCAAGCGGTGCCAGCGCGCGACCCAGTTCAATCACGTATTTGTAACGCTCCTCCCAGTCGTCGAGAAAATCGAAATCATCAAGTAGTTGGTCGAAACTTGGTTCGCTCAATGCACAGGGCTCCCTGAAACCGGAAAAATTCAGTCGCGTGACCATTCGATAACCGGTCAGCCCAGTGATGACAAGCCGCCACACGATCACATGTCTGCTGACCGGTCAGGTTTGCGGCTTTGTGCGCATTGGGCAATATGAATTATATGTGTGGCCAAAAGAAAAAGGCCGCAAAGCACTTAAGGGCAGGTGCGCTTTGCGGCCGAGTAGCCCGGTTGGTTTGCCGGGTGGGGTTGTTTATCTGTGGCAGTTCGAAGCCGACCCATGGGCGGGTTGGCCGTGGTCGCCTGGAACAACATGGGTTCGCCGGAACCCGTAAAATTGCTCTAACACTTTGGAACCGAGCGTCTTTATCCGAACCGATGATCTCATCTGATCGGATGAAGCTCTAGCCCTGCCGGGTCTGCTCAGGCCCTCGCCAGTCCGGCAGGAGATCTTCTATGCGCAGTGTGTTGGTGCCGCTGTCAGCTTCAGCGATTTGCCGGGTTGAACCGGTGACCAGTAGGTCGAGTGATGATGAACGCAGTAAATCCGATATCTCCTGCCGTTCAGGTGCATCGGGTAGCGATGTCGCGTTCAATTCGTTTTCGGTGTCTGAAACCGGCAGCGCATCGTTTGACGCAGGCTGTGCCGCCGGATCTGAACCATTGGCCCACTCATAAGCCAGCCGGATTGAATACCTGGCTTTGGCTTGTGCAATAGCGGCAACATCGCCCATAGCCTTGCACGTCAATGCCTGACGTTCGCAAAACGAACTGACATCCGTGAAGGTGCCGATTGCCACAGACACCAGTTGATGGGTTTGCAGTTCCGCCACGGTTTGTCCGTTTGCAGATGTAGTTTGGTTCTCAGGCGGCATGGGTGCCAATATCAACGCAGCAAGTCCCACTATCAGAATTCTTGTAATACCCATCTTGATCCCCATGACATTCGGTTGATCCAAATATTCATGGTGCAACAATGGCTGTTTCCTGTTTCATCTAGCTGAAATACACAAACAGGATTTGAATCGTATTTTATACAAAACGGATCCAAATCTTTACCATGCTGGAGGCGTGGACCCTAAAGTCAGCAGTTTTTGGCGTTTTTTGTGTTGTCCCAGGCCGAATTTGTTGATGTCAGGCAAGGCTGTGTTAACCCTGTTGTGGCATCAATGGAAATTCGACGCGAACGCAACTGCAATTTCGAGACAGGAGGTCCGATGAACCAGCATTACGACGATACCGGCGAAATGCGCGAACCGCGCTTTGGCGTCCTGATCGTTGGAGCTGGTTTGGCGGCTGTTCTGGCGGGTTCGATATGGATGAATTTGCTGTCGGGCGAGCATCCCGTGTTTGAGCGCACCGCTGCAGCGCCGGCACCGGTGATTGAAGAAATGTCAACTGAAGCTCCCGCGGGCCGCAGTGTGAGTTCCTTTCCGTCGGCAAGGGTGAATGTGCGGGTCAAATCCTCATATTCAATGCAGAATGCTGCCGACCCTCTGGCACAGCTCATACTGCAAACCGGCAGGTCTGGCGAGTTTGCGGACCGGGTATCTCAAGGTGCTGGTCCGGAACCGTCTCTTGTGCTTCTGGCGCAAGGTGAACTGACCTCGCTTGGACTTTATGCCGGCGTGGTGGATGGACTGGCCGGTGCCGACACGCGCGATGCTGTACGGAAGTATCAGGCTCTCAATGGTCTGGCTGTAACCGGTGCCGTGACCCGTCCGGTGCTTGATCACATTCAGCTTGCGCGCCGGTTAAATGATGCCGGCAATACCAGCATCGCAGTGCATAAGGTGCAATCAGCGCTGGCCAAACTGGGTTACTCTCCCGGCGACATCGATGGCAGGCTGGGCGAACAGACCAAGGTCGCCATTCGTACATTCGAAGCAGACCGAGGCTGGCCGATCACGGGAGAGGTGTCAGACGTGCTGGTGCAGGAGCTACTGGGCACTAACGAGCAGGCCAGTTTTGAACTACGCTGAAGCCATCGTTGTTCAGCAAAGTTGTACCGCATGTCGTTGAAGTCGGACATCTGGGTTGCCGCCTATCGCAGGCGCTGTGATCTCGAGGCGCTGCCATGTGTAATTGTCCGCAAAGGCGCTCTGGATGCCGGCATCATCTATGTCTGCGTTCGAATCAGCGATGATCAAGTCTGGCTGATGGGACCCCCGGCAGGACCCTTGCTCGATGATCTTGGTGACCGGATTTTTGAACCTCGTTTCGAAACCGCTGTGCCCCAACGCCAGATTGATGACTATCTGGCCAGACAGGTCGGATATGATCCGGATATCTGGGTCCTGGAAGTGGAAGATCGCAATGGACGGGCCTTCCTGCGGTAGAGCGCTCTTCCCCGGAAGAGCAGTCACAAGTCACCGAAATGCCTTGCTTGCTGCAGATGTTAGTCAATTTTTAACCAAACCGGTTGCCTAGTTGCATATGTAGTTGCAACCAACGGCCTCAAGGTGCCACCGGCAATGACAAATATTGTGAACTTTTTGACTCCGCCCGGCAGGCATGCGACGCACACGCCGGCACCCGAGACAGACTGCGAGATTGTCATCTTTCCCGGCGTGCGCAGGGAGCGTTGCGAGGGCCCGTTCGAATATCCTGCCCGCGCATCCGGTGCAGAGCGATCAAATTGACGCTGTGAGCGCGACACGCTTTAGCTGTCGACCTGCGAACAGGACGTATTCTTCAAAGCTTCCGCCGAGCGTGCGGATTCAAGCTGGTTTGCCGCTGCTGAGCGAATAACCACGACCCCGGTCTGGGTGCCGGTGAGCACGGTAATCGAATTGATGCTGCTGCCGACAGAATTGGCGGCATTCACAATGGCTTCCGGGTCCGGATCATCATCATATAAGTATAGGCTGAATTGCTTGCGAGGTGCCTGCTTGTCGTTCAACGTGTAGATGGTTCCGCCACGCGTATTGTAGACTTCCAGGGTCCAGTATTGATCCGGTACGCGCGCATTGACGCGCAGCGGTCCGCTCGACAGGTCAAACAGGCACAGTGCGTAGGTCAGTTCACCGGGATATTCCGCTATGCTGGCTGCTTGTGTTCCGGGAACCGCCATGGTCAGCGTATTGATGCCGCTTTCGGCACGGATGGCTTCCAGTTTCGTGTGAAACTGTTGTGACGGTACAAACAGGATGTAACACAGATGGGCTGCAATGGCGGTCAGCGCCGTGAACAGAATCCAGAATGCTCTGGTTGATGTCATGAGCACGATACCCGTTTCACGCTGGGCAACCCGAGCGAACCGCCGCCATTTGGCCCCTGGGCAGTGATTGTATCACCATCGTACAAACGAAACACGACCCGTGGAGCCGCGGCATTCGATATGCGCAGCCAGTTGCCCTGCTGTGGCGCAGCAGACAGCAGGACCCGGACTGTCCGGCCGATCGAAATAATATCGTCCTGGGTCAGTAATTGTGGCTCTTTATCGGCATTTCCTGTCAACGAGATTGACCACCGCCGCGCCGTCGGCCGCTCAATCGACAACAGATAAGTGCAATCCTCTGTCAGCTTGGCCCCAGCATCGTCCTGGTCCCGATAGAACGTCAGCACTTCGCTGAAGTGTTCCGGCACCTGGCCGTTGGCAATGAATTTGGCATGCGTGTACGGGTTGCTTGCCGGATTCCCCGCTACAGGCCAGTTTTTCCAGTACCCGTATTGATCTGTGAAGAAGGGGCTTCGTTCGGTTGTCAGGTAACGTGCACTAAAAACGCCCAAGGTAACACCAACCAGGACACTTACGGCAAATCTGACTGACGGGTTCATATCTTTACAACGCTGTTAAAAGGCCGGCTTCGCAGTGCTACCAAATGAATAACAAATTACTTACTTTGGTATAACGGCACGACCACTTGGAAAACCGGTTCAAATTCTCATACCCCAGTATAGAACATGGCGGCGCAAATTGGAGCCGGAATCAACCAGATCTGCCGGGAATTTTTTAATGTGACTGCAGCAGGTCGCGCAATCTTTTAGAATTGCGCTTGCGAACGGTTGTTCTGCGTTGACGTTTCTTGTCGGCGCGACGCGTGCGCGCTACGCTGGGTGCCTTTTTTTCCCGCTTGGGTTTAACAATCCGAATCTTGTTGTCCTTGTTCTTGAACAAGGTGAACATGTCTCTCAACACATTGACAACAGCATCCTCGCCAGACCCGTCGCCGGATCCTTCCGCCTGGAGTTCCTCGTCAGTCTGGACAGCTGCAACTTCCAGTTCGGGGCCGCCGATATTATCCAGGGTATTGCGGTTGTTCTCCAGAAACGCAAAGTGTGACTCTTCGACGGGCAGCCCGAGAAGTGGCATCGGCCGTTTGGCCCTGTCCGCCCGCAGCATGTAGGCCTTCCAGGTGCGGGCCGGAATCGAACCGCCGGTAGCCCGGTTGGTTGGCGAATAGTCGTCGTTGCCGTACCAGATGCCCGTGACGTACTTGCCGGTGAAGCCAACAAACCAGGCGTCACGATAACTCTGTGTGGTGCCGGTCTTGCCGGCTGCGGGCGTGTAGCCGAGATCGGCACGCCGGGCGGTCCCGGATTTTATGACCTGCCCCATCATGCGGTTGAGGTCGGCGGCCACGGTTTCAGGAATGACCTGACGTGAAGGCGGTGCATGGCGTCTGCGATTGTAAATGATTTCGCCCGAAGCGCGCCGTATTTCCAGCACCGTGTGCGGATTGCTCAACTTGCCGCCATTTGCAAATGTTGCAAATCCCCGAGTGATGTCGAGGACGGTCATGCCATTTGCGCCGAGCACCATGGACGGCACGGACTGGAGTTCAGCCTGAATGCCGACACGCTTTGCAGCTTCGATGATTTTCTTGCGCCCGATCTTGACCATGATGCGAACCGGCACGGTGTTATATGATTTCGCCAGTGCTGTGATCAGGTTGGTGCGCCCTACATAACGATGCGAATAGTTTCTGGGAGTCCATCTGCCGACGGAAATCGGTCCATCGATAATCGGCGTTTCAGGTGTCATGCCATCGAGCAAGGCGGCGAGGTAAACAAACGGTTTGAACGCGGAGCCGGGCTGGCGCAATGCATCCGTGGCCCGATTGAACTGGCTCTCTTCATAATTGTTGCCGCCAATAATGGCTTTCACGGCCCCACTGGGGGTCATGGAGACCAGGGCGACCTGGGTGGCATTGTACCGCGGGCCCTCCGTCGCCAGCATGTTGGCTGTCTCCAGCTTTGCAGCTTTCTGCATTGCCATGTCAATTGTGGTCTTGACCTCAAGCACATAGTCATCGGTCAGATTCTGCTCTTCCATAACGGCGAGCGTCTCCTTGTAGGCCCAGTCAAGGAAGTAGTTGGGGCTGGCAAAAATGTCATTATCGATTGTCTTGGCCGGATTCTGCGTCGCGGCCAGCAACTGGCCTTGTGTGATGTAGCCAACACTCAACATGCGCCCGAGCACCACACTGGCTCGCGCTATGGCTGCTTCGCGATTGGCATGCGGGGCATAGGTGGACGGCGCCTTGAACAGTCCGGCCAGAATGGCTGCCTCAGCCAGGTTTACATCGCGCACGGATTTGCCGAAGTAAAACTGGGCTGCAGCTTCCATGCCGTAGGTGCCGCCGCCAAGATAGGTACGGTCAAGATACAGTTTGAGTAT
>JBDNEZ010000456.1:0-6025 GCA_041690095.1 Anderseniella sp. | reverse complement strand
TTGATCACATCGTCTTCAAATGAGGCATCAGTGACAGCATTGGTTGCCATGTTGCAAAACCTTTCTTAAGAGAGATTTGCCCTGAACTCGAGGGAATCGGCGTCAGTGCAAGAGTTGATCTTGTTCAACAAGTAGGTACTGATCGAGTGCTGGTCAAGTCTCGTGGTGTATTGTTTACGCCGTTGTGATCGCCGAAGCCTGCCACGCGGCTTCCAGCATCGAGTTCGGCACCGGCATCAGGGCAGGCGCATCGGTCCACAGCAAGGCGCATTCAATGGCACGGCCGGGATAAACCCGTTCCAGCGCCTTCAAGTAGGCTGCAAGCTGGCGCAGGTAGATATCGGGTACGTCACTTACTAGGGTGGGCGGCGGGCGGTTGGTTTTGAAATCGACCACGAGGACCCGGCCGGCTTCGACCAGTAGCCGGTCAATCTGGCCCGTCAGGCCGAATTTCTCCTGATCCGGCAGTTCAATCATCGCGGCAATAGAGACTTCAGCCCGCCCGGCGGCAGAAAATACTGCCGCAAATTGCGGGTCAGAAAACAGTGTCTGGATCTCCGCCACGGTCGCGTCAAGTTCAGCCCCGCTGACCCCGTTTGCCGCCAGAAACCGCCGCGCTGCGGCTGCACGGCGTTCATCGGGGAGGTCGGGCAGTGATTGCAGCAACCGGTGTACCAACTGGCCTCTGCGAAAGCGTGTGTCGGTACGCGCTGCCAGCGGTGACAGCGCCGTCTCACTGCTCCAGCCATCGCCGGCGTCTCCGGCAGCATCCATGCGCGACGGGGCAAGCCAGCGATGCGGCGCCGGAACCTGATGCGCGCGGGTATGCGCCCAATCAGGCGGCGCACTGGCTTCGGCTGCATCGCCGCCCGCACTTTCCTTGCCATCGGTGACTTGCGGTTCGCCGGCCCGCCAGACGGTGTAGCCGTCATCGTCTACATGATGCCGCAGCAAGGCTGCCTCATCGCCTGCCAGCGCGCCATGCATCATGGCGTACCAACTGGCTTTTGGCGCTTCAGATTGCTCTTTTCTGCCCTTTTGCTTGACGAAACCACACACATAGAGCCGGTAGCGAGCCCGGGTCATCGCCACATACAGCAGCCGGTTATACTCTTCCATCAGGCCTTCGAAGGCCCTGTTCTTGAGATCATCCGTGACGCTGGTCGCGTAGTCCGACTTCAGCCGCCACACGGGTACACCGGCGTCGGTGAACAGCACGTTGTCGACTTTTCGTGTCTCCGGTACCGAGCAGGTATCCGGCAGAAATACAATCGGCGCCTCCAGCCCCTTTGCCCCGTGTACCGTCATGACGCGCACTTCGCCGCCTGCCTGGTCCATGTCGCGGCGGATATCGGCCTGGGTTGCCTCCAGCCATGCCAGGAAGCCGGCCAGTGAAGGCGCGTGCTGTTGTTCATATTCCAGTGCCAGTTGCAGAAACGCGTCGACAGGATCAGCGGCTTCCGGTCCGAGCCCGCCGAGCAGGGCTCGTCTGCCGCCATCGCGTGACAGCACGGTGGAAAAGAAATCGAACACGCTGGATCGCGACGCCAGACCCCGCCAACGGGCCAGTTTTCCGCTGGCGTTTGCGTATGGCTTGCCTGCCGCAACAGCCTTGCGCAGGTTTACCCACACGCTGCTGGCGCCGCGCTTGTGGGCCAGCCCGAACAGGTCATTGTCATCATCAAACCGCGTGACACCGTCGTCGTGAGTGAACAGCGGGCTTTTCAACACGCCGGCAAGGTTGAGGTCATCGAGTGGCAGAATACAGACCTGCGCCAGCGCCATCAGGTCCTGGACTGCGATATGATCAAGCAGTTTCAGCCGGTCGGCACCGGCAACCGGCACACCGGCCTCCTTGAGCGCGCGTACGATGGCAGCCATCAGGTAGGAGCGCTGGCGCACCAGAATGAGGATGTCCGATGGCCTGATCGGGCGGCCTTCCTTAAGCATCTCGGGTGATTGCGTGTGCGTCCAGCGTGCAACCGTTGCTGCAATGCGGCGTGCCATCACCTGATGTGGAGGGTCAACCACATCGCCGGACCTCGGCACCCAGTGATCAACATCATCGTCAGGCTGACCACGCTCCAGGTCCCAGATTTCCACCAGTCCCTGTTCACCGGTGCGGATCGGCAGGTGGCGGACTTCGCGCTGCAGGCTGGACGTCACGCCGTTGCTGGCATCATCGCGTTCAAACACCCGGTCAACAGCGCGCAACACCAGTTCACTGGAGCGGAAGGAATGCTCAAGCCGGACCTCTCGATAGATCCCTCCGGCATTGTTGATCAGTGCCTCATACAGGCCTGCCTGGTTGTCGAATTCGCGGGGGTCTGCGCCCTGGAACGAATAGATCGACTGCTTGCGGTCACCCACGGCGAACACGGTTCTGGTTGCCCCGTCGCGTGCACCTTCACCGGCGAAAAATTCTTCCGTCAGCGCGTTGATGATCTGCCACTGATCACGGCTGGTATCCTGGGCTTCGTCTATCAGAATATGATCCAGCCCGCCGTCCAGCTTGTACAGCACCCAGGCAGCGTCTGCATTGTGGCGCAGCAGATCGACCGTCTGATGTATCAGGTCCACAAAGTCATAGGCAGCAAGGTTTTGTTTCAGGGAGTTGAAGACTTTAAGAATTTCCAGCCCGACAAACACCAGCGCGTTCGTGGCACGTGCGACCAGGCAGGCGTTGAGGCGTTCCTGCGCACCCACTACCTGATCCTGCAGCGCAATCAAAGCCTGTGTGCAGTCGGGATTTGCCGTGGCGAAATTACCGGCCACCAGTTTCGATACCGCCTTCGGGGCTCCCTTGCCGGTAAGTACGGCGTGGCAGGCTTGTAAGAACACGTCAGAAGGCTCCGATGCCGCAAGCAGTCGCTGGACCAGTGATGCCTGCGCCTGATTGGTCTTGCCTGCGTCCGCTGCCATCAGCCCGGCCGCGTGTTGCAGGCTGGCCCTGTCCAGCGTTCCGGCAAAATTTTGCGATATGCTTGCCGGCGTTTCCTGGCCTGTCAGGCCGAACATCTGATCAAGCTGGGTTTTCAGCCGGGGAAAAGTATCGTTGCTCCCATAGGCTGTCAGCAGCTTGCCGGCGTGCTTCTGCAGGTCGTAAAGCAGGCCGGAAAATGCCTGTTCATTGGCAAACGGGGTTATCGTTGCCACGGCGTCGCGGATGGTGTCGTCATCACGGGTCAGCACCTGCGCACGGGCCAGTGTCATCAGGTCGCGGCTGTCGGTTTCGCTCAGGACATGGAAACCGGGCACCACACCGGCCTCGATCGGAAACCGCTGCAACAGGCGTTCGCAGAACGCGTGGATGGTCTGAACCTTGAGCCCGCCAGGGGTCTCCAGCGCCCGGGTAAACAACCTGCGGGCTTCGTCGAGATTGTGGACGTCGATATCCGATTGTGCAACCTCCTCGCGGATCAGGTCGGTCAGTTCACGGTCATCGCGGGCAATCCAGCCCGACAATTTGTCAAACAGCCGTTCCGACATTTCAGCCGCGGCTGCGCGCGTATAGGTCAGACACAGAATGCGCTCGGGCGGCACGCCATTGAGCAGCAGTCGGATGACACGGCCAACCAGCACGTGGGTTTTACCGGCACCGGCATTTGCCGGCACGAATGCCGAGGCTTCAGGTTGCGATGCGAGGTCCTGCCGGTTTCTGGCGGTTTCGAATTCCGCTGTCACGCTCATTCGCCTTCACCGCTTTCCGAGCCACGATCGCTGCCCTGGCCCCATTCGCGCCAGCGCGACAGATGATCATAATCACTCTTGCGGTTCCAGGCTTCCTGCCCGGCCTGGGCAGGGTAAGGCTGGCTTGCGTTCAGGTAGCCGGCAATCAGTGAGTTGACGCCGTCAGCCGCGATGTCGATTTCTGCCGCAATGTCGAGCTTGTCCGACGGGCCGATCAGGGCGCCGGGCGGATCGCCCCCGGACAGTCGAATATACAAAAGCTCGCTGATGGTTGCAGCAGGCAGGCTGTCAAAACCGCCTTGTCGAGCAATCCAGCCTTCCAGGAACAATTGCGGTTTGTAACCCTTGGTGTCATGCGCCTGCAGCTTTGCACCGCCGGTCTTATAGTCGACGATGCGAAGCGACCCTGATGTCAGCCGGTCAATGCGATCCGCGCGCGCTGTGAACTTGATATCCTGGTCGTTGATCTTGAATTCGTGCATGCCGTCAAGCTCGGTGAATTGCGCTGCGACATCCTCGCGCAGGGTTGCCTCCTGGTCGCAAAACCAGTCGGTCATGCGCTGAACCTGCGGCAGCCAGAGCGCCTGCAAGGCAGCATCCGGTGCGTACTCGCCGATGAGTTTCGCTGCGATGTCACGCATGATGGCCTGTGCATTGTCCCGCAAGGCGTCCGGATACTGATTGGTGAACTCCTCCACCACGGCATGGACAAGCTGGCCGCGCTCGGCCGCACCCGGTTCCCGATCCAGCGGTTGCAGCGGTTTCAGCTGCAGGATTGCATTTGCATAGAGCCAGTAGGGATCCTGCATCAGCCGCTCGACCCGAGAAACCGAGTAGCGGCGCGGTCGGGCTGAGACAGGTGGTTTTGGCCGCGGCTGGGCTGCTGCGGCTGGTTTGTCGCCGTTTGCCATCTTTGCATGCCAGTCCAGACCCAGCGCCCAGCCTGCCCAGTCGGTCGTCACATCGGGCTGCAGCGCGTCCTTGAGGCCGGCGGCCTGCAACACCGCCTTGAGCCGCAGCAGCCAGCGTGAAGCCACTGCAGGCGTGCCGTTGACCTTGCGTGCCCAGGTCAGCATCACCTGATCTGCACCAAGGCCCTGCACGAAATCGTGTGCCGCCAGCCCCTGCCTGCGCTCCGGCAATTGCAGGCCGACAGCCATGTGTTGCGGGCGCGACAGCCACGGTCCGGGATCAGCCTCTCCCGGCCAGGTGCCTTCATTCAGCCCACCAAGAATAACCAGGTCGCTCTGGACCAGACGAGCCTCCAGCAGACCCAGTATGTGCAGCTTGGGGTGCAGTGTATAGCGCCTTCGAACCGGCACGGCGCGCAATGTATCGGTGATGAAGCTACAGTATTCTGCATGCCGCAGGCCGGGCGCGGTGTCAGCATGGTCGAGCAGTTCGCGCAAGCTCTCCGACAGCGCCGCACCGGCTTCGCCGGTCCACAATCTGTCAGGCACACCGGTTGCGCCGGCGCTCAGCGCCTCGGCAACTGAAATATGGGCGTGCAGCAAATCGGCCAGTGGCCGGCTGTCACCTGCTTCAGACAGCTCCAGCAACGGCGTCATCACCTGTTCAAGCCAACCAGCCAACGCTGCCAGGGCGTCCCATTGTTCAGGCGCAATGACCTTGACGAGGGGATGCGCGAAAACATTCAGGGCCAGTTTTTGGGCCTGTTCCATGCGCTTTGCGAGGCCGCGCAGATGGTGGCTGCCGGGCATTTGCCGGAACACGGCGATTTCAAGTGTCTTTGCCAGTGACCCCATGTCGGTGGCAGCACCCGTGTTGCCCACCATCAGGCTGTGGCCAAGCAGGGCAACCATGTCATGCGCCCGTGCAGCAGGCCCGCATACATCTGCGATCAGGCGAAAAAATATACCCTGCTCGGTGCCGGCCAGCGGTTCACCGGCACTGTCGTCGACATGGATATCCCAGCGCGTCAGTTCGGATGTGACCCGGCGCGCCAGTTGCCGGTCCGGTGTTATCAGGGAACAGGTGCGGTTTTCGCCATGGGCCTGTCGCATCACCATTGCGATCATCAATGCCTGCTCGCGCATTTCAGGACACGCCAGTTCGGTAATGTTTTCGCAGGCAAGGGCGAAGTCATCCCTGCAGGTTGCGAGGCCTTTCCACAAATGGGTGGCTTCGCTGGGCCGCATGGTTTCTGACCCCAGCAGGGCCCGGGCCCTGCCTATCGCGGTCACGTGCAGGCCCGGCAGGTCGGCAACGTCGGCACGCTCGACCCCGATCTTCTCCAGCAGTTCCTTCATGCCGTATTGGGGATGCTGCGGCGTGGCTTCGATTCCCGCCCAGCTCTCTTCATCCAGCCCGCGGT
>JBDNEZ010000455.1:0-4514 GCA_041690095.1 Anderseniella sp. | reverse complement strand
CGGTGGACGCGCTGGCGGTTATTGCCCTGCCCCTGCTGGCGCTGGCCGTGATGGAATTGCTGCCCGGAAACAACCTTGCCGGAAACATGCGGGTGATCGACGGCGACAGCCTGCGCGCCTTGGGCGGGGATAATGCCAATAATCATGATATTCGCCTGCAGGGCATTGATGCGCCCGAGCTGGGCCAGCGTTGCCGCGACAGGCAGGGCCACAATTATGCCTGCGGACGCAGGGCAAAAGTGCATCTGAAGTCGATTATCGCGGGCCGCGATGTCAGGTGCCGGACCATGGATATTGACCGCTACCAGCGGTCGGTTTCCGTCTGCCATGTCGGCGACACCGAACTGAACCGGCAGATGGTGGCTGACGGATGGGCGGTGGCCTACCGGTTACCAGTGTACTTTCACCTGGAGCGCAGCGCAAAACGCGCGCGCAAGGGCATATGGCAGGGCGATTTCGATGAACCGCAAACCTGGCGCCAGCTTAACCGGTCCGACAGTGCGGGCAGCCCGGTCGAACCGGATTGAACGCAGCGGGCGTTCAATCAGCAAGGCACTTGGCAGCCTTCTCACACGACATCTCCTGCCCCAACGTCGTCATCCCCGTGAAAACGGCGATAATGGATCCTTGGGTCAAGCCCAAGGATGACATGTGAGACTAATGCGTGTCGCGCTCTTCACGATTGTCATCCTCGGGCCTGTCCCGAGGATCCATTGCCGGCACCCGCAATGTGCCCGTTGAAGGATGGTTTACCGCTTTCGCGGAAAAGACGAGGAAACGGAATTCTCAAAGATTCACACTTGTCGCCCGACGCTGTCAGCCGTGACCGTTAGCGCCAGAACGACCGTGACAGCACCACCAGCACGGTGAAAAACTCCAGCCGCCCGAGCAGCATGGCAACCGTCAACAGCAGCTTGGCGCCTGGATCCAGGTTGGCATAGGTGCCGGCAGGCCCGACAATATCGCCAAGGCCGGGGCCGACATTGGTAATCGTGGCCGTGGCGCTGGACAGGGCGGTAATCAGATCAAGATTGAAGAATGACAGGGCAATGGTGAACACCATCACCGACAGGAACATGACAGTGACATAAGCCAGCACCGAAGTGGCGATTTCGTTGGTGATGCGGCTGTTGTTGTAATTCAGAACCACAACCCGGTGCGGGCTTATCAACTGACGGATATAGCCCGATGCGGTCATCATCATGACCTGGAGGCGATAGGTTTTCAGGCCACCGGTCGTCGAGCCTGTGCATCCACCCAGGAACATCAGCGCAAAAAACAGCCCCATGATGCCACTGCCCCAGTTGGTGTAATCACCAAGCGCATATCCGGTGGTGGAAATGATCGAGACGACATTGAAGCTCACGATCCTGAGCGCATCCCAGAACGGTTCGTCATGACGCACATAATACCACAGCGTCACGGTGAATACCGCAAGACCGGCAACCTGGACAAAGCCGCGCACCTGCGCATCATTCCACACCGCCAGCGACCTGGACCGCACCATCTTGACATAGAGCACCAGCGGCAGGCACGAGCCCAGCATGAAGACAATGGCAATCCAGTGAATGGCCTTGTTGTTCTCGAAGTGCGCAAACGACCGGTCATGGGTTGAAAACCCCGCTGTCGACACGGTTGTCATGGCGTGATTGAGCGCATCGAATGCGGTCATGCCGGCCCAGTAATAGCCAATGCCGCAGGCAAATGTCAGCAACAGGTAGGTGACCGCGATCAGGCTGATCACCTCACCGACGCGGGGCATGAACTTGTCGGAACGGTCGGAATTTTCGGTGCGAAACAGCTGCATGCCGCCGACCCGCAGGAACGGCAGCATGACCAGCGCCATGACGACGATGCCGACGCCACCGATCCACTGCAGGATGGAGCGCCACAACAAAATGCCCGGCGGCAGGTGATCTAGACCGGTCAGCACCGTTGCCCCGGTCGCCGTCAGCCCGGATACCGCTTCAAACAGCGCATTGGCGACACTGGCATCGCGGCCCAGGAACATGAACGGGATGGACGCCATGACGCACAGTGCAATCCAGCTTAGTACCGTCAGCACGAAGCCTTCTTTCAGCGAGACATGGTCGGACCAGCCGTCACGGCTGACCAGCACCAGCATGAGGCCCAGGAAACCTGTTGCAAACGCGGAGACGGCAAATACCTGCCAGTCATTGTTTTGCGCAACCAGGTCTGAAATCGCCGGCGGAAACATGAACAGCGTCAGCACCAGCATCATCATGCCGATGACAAAAAACACGCGCGACAGATCAATCGCCTGGTTCGCAAACCTCGGTGCGCGCGCTCGTGTGTGTTCGGGACTGTCTGCCATCAAAGCCTTGTAACCTGATCGCGCAGGAATTTACAGGCCAACCGGCAGCTGGTGGTGCTGTCGGAGAGATTCGAACTCTCGACCTCTCCCTTACCAAGGGAGTGCTCTACCCCTGAGCTACGACAGCATGACCCAGCCGGACCCGGCAATATGGCAGGCGTAATGCCACAGCAACCGAAACTGTGCAAGCATGATTGAAGCCGCATGACAATTACCTGTCGGAAGCCTATATTCCCAGGCTTCAGGAATTGCCAAATCTGAAGGTGACGAAGCATGGCCAGCGAGACGACTGCGGAACGGGAAAAGCGGCTGGCAGAGGCTCTGCGGCGCAATCTTGCCCGGCGCAAGCAGCAGGCGCGCAACAAATCGTCCCCGGGGCCGCCTGAAGATGACAAGTCGAACCGTCCCGAGGACTGAAAAACCGCAGGTTTTCTCCACACCGGCCGGTTCAGCAGCGATGCGCGCCATATGTCCCCTTGCCCGAAGAGGCGGTTTGGGTGCATGAAAGCGCCACAAATCAACACTATCGCTGCAAGACTTCCCCACTATACCCCAAACTCACTAAAGAGGCACATATCTAGCATGGACCGGATCAAAATCGGCGGCGGCAACGAATTGAACGGCGTAATCCCGATATCGGGCGCGAAAAACGCCGCCCTGCCCCTGATGATTGCCAGTCTGCTGACTGCTCAGACGCTGACGTTGAAAAACCTGCCCCGGCTGGTTGACGTGCAGATGTTGAAGCGCATTCTGCACAATCACGGCGTTGACCAGCGCACCGACGGCAAACGTGCCGGCCAGAACAACCAGGTCGGCGAAACGGTGCATTTTACCGCAGCTGAAATTGTCGACACCACCGCGCCCTACAATCTGGTTTCGAAAATGCGGGCCAGCTTCTGGGTGCTGGGGCCCCTTCTGGCGCGCTGTCATGATACCCGCGTGTCACTGCCCGGCGGATGCGCCATCGGCACCAGGCCGGTGGATTTCTATCTCATGGCGCTACGCAGACTGGGCGCCGACATCGAAATCGAAAACGGCTATGTGGTTGCCAGGGCGCCCGGCGGCCTCAAGGGCAACAGGATAAGCTTTCCCATGGTGTCTGTGGGTGCAACCCACACAACCATGATGGCCGCGACACTGGCCAAAGGCGAAACGGTGATTGAAAACGCCGCGCGCGAGCCTGAAGTCACCGACGTTGCCGAATGCCTGGTCAAGATGGGCGCGAAAATAGACGGCATCGGCACCTCGACCCTGACCATTCAGGGCGTCGACCAACTGCATGGCGCTACGCATCAAGTTCTGGCCGACCGGATTGAAACCGGAACGTTTGCAATGGCGGTTGCCATGACCGGCGGTGACGTCAAATTGCGCGGCGGGCGCGCCGATAATCTGAGCGCCATGATTTCGGTGCTGGAACAGGCCGGTGCCACGATTGATCTCGAAGATGACGGCATACGGATAAGGCGTAACGGCAACGGTCTGAAGCCGGTCGATGTCGAAACGCAACCCTATCCCGGATTTCCGACCGATCTGCAGGCGCAGTTCATGGCGTTGATGACACGGGCCGGCGGCACGTCTGTGATTCGCGAGACAATTTTTGAAAACCGCTTCATGCATGTGCAGGAACTTACCCGGCTTGGCGCCGAGATTTCGCTGAGCGGTGATACCGCAACCGTGCGCGGCGTCGACCAGTTGCATGGCGCCGAAGTGATGGCGACCGATCTGCGCGCGTCGGTTTCGCTGGTCATTGCCGCCCTGGCGGCAGAAGGCGAAACCATGTTGCACCGCGTCTATCATCTTGATCGCGGCTTCGAAACACTGGAAGATAAACTCAGTGCCTGCGGGGCTGATATTTCCCGCATCTCCGATTAAACATTCCCTCCCGTCATGAGCGACACGCAAGGTCAACCGGCCTCGTCGAGCTGATTGAAGGTTGAAAACAAGAAGCGACCAAGTACATGGCCGATACTCCCGCTGTAAAAATAGCCGCACTGGACGGAGACGACCTGGCGGTCATTGCCGCGCACCTGCAGGATGGCGTGCTGCGGGTCGGCGATCTGCGCTGGATGAAGGCTGCCGGTAAACTCGCCCTGGTTGCCAACCGCTATGATCATCTGGGCAATGCCGGCGGTATCGGCGGTACCGGTGGTACTGGCAGCGCCGGCGAACGGCGACAATG
>JBDNEZ010000454.1:0-2536 GCA_041690095.1 Anderseniella sp. | reverse complement strand
TGTCCGGTTTCCAAGCACCGCGGGATGCGCGGTGTTGAATAAAGTCTTCGATCAGATGCTGGACACCGGAGATATCCATATAAACACCAATACCAGTGATTGGTTCCGCGACCGGAATATCATCAGCTCCCAGACAATGCACCACAAGCTTCTAGTCGACGATATTGCGGTTCGCATTCAGCGCGCATAGCGTTCGGCAGTCAGTCCCTCGAAAGAGATTTCCGGCTCCTTGCCCAGCACCAGATCGGCGACCGCCCGGCCGGAACCGCAGGCCATCGTCCAGCCCAGCGTGCCGTGACCGGTATTCAGGTACAGGTTATCGTAACGCGAAGGTCCCAGCACCGGTGTGCCGTCCGGCGTCATCGGGCGCAGGCCGGTCCAGCCTTCCGCCTTGCTGATATCGCCGCCTTTTGGAAACAGGTCGCTGATGACATGGCGAACCGTATCTGTGGCATGTGGACCCAGCCGGTTGGAATAGCCCGCGATTTCGGCAGTGCCGGCCACCCGGATACGGTCTCCCAACCGGGTGATGGCGACCTTGTGGGTTTCGTCCATGATGGTCGATTGCGGGGCATACCTGTCGTCGGTGACAGGCAGTGTGACCGAGTAGCCCTTGACCGGATAAACCGGCAGCTTGATTCCGATCGGTGTCAGCAGCCTGGGGCCATAGCTGCCCAGGGCGCACACATAACCATCGCCGGTAATGCGCCCGGCGACCTCTGTATCCACCCCTGCAACCCGCCCATTCTCGATGGCGATGGCCTTGATCGTCTGGCCGTATTGAAACTCGACGCCCAACTGTTCACATTTTTCCGCCAGCGCCATGGTGAACATCCGGCAATCGCCGGTGCGATCGGCGGTCAGCCGCAGGCCTCCAACGAACTTGTTGCGCACCGCTTCCAGAGCCGGTTCCACAGCAATGCAGGCATCGCGGCCCAGCACCTCAAAGGGCGAGTCGTATTCCTGCAGTATGTCCTGATCGGCTTTCGAGCCTTTCATCTGCTTGGCGGTGCGGAACAGTTGCAGCGTGCCCTGCTCGCGCCCGTCATATTCAATACCGGTCTCCGCAATCAGGTCAGGCAAGACGTCGCGCG
Organism: Anderseniella sp.; assembly: GCA_041690095.1. Classification (GTDB taxonomy): domain Bacteria; phylum Pseudomonadota; class Alphaproteobacteria; order Rhizobiales; family Aestuariivirgaceae; genus Anderseniella. The sequence continues at coordinate 1,442 of JBDNEZ010000454.1, read as the reverse complement.
AATAATTCGACACCCGCACCATCCGGCCCTTGTTGATCCGGTAGCTTTCCTCGTTGCAATTGCGGAGCATCTGCAGACCCCACATCCACATCGTCGGACTGATCAGCGGCCAGATGAACAGCGGGCGGCGTTTCATGAACAACCACTTCAGGGCTTTCACCGGAACCCCCGGCGCAGCCCACGGCGAGGTCATGCCATAGCTGAGTTCGCCGGCGTTTGCATAACTGGTCTCCAGCCCCGGCCCGGCCTGCCGGTCGAGCACCACGACGTCTGCTCCGCCCCTGGCAAGATAATAGGCGGTGGTCACGCCAATCACGCCTGCCCCCATCACGACGATCTTCATGCTTTGCGGTCCTCTTCGACTGATCTCGCGAGCCAGAATGCGCCAGACGCTTTCGCGCCGCAAGGCTGCAAAGCCCGAGTCCCTACAGACTGAACAATTCCTTCATCCGGCTCGCAAGACGGTTGGTCAGCGACCTGTCTTTCTTGCCGTCACTGGCTTGCGTTGCCAGTTCCTCCTTGGCCTTGCTGGTTGCCGTCATGCGCTCGGCCATCATTTCGCTGAGGCTGTCAATAATCTCGCGGCGCGCGTCGAGTACAGGGCGCAGGGCATCGCGATCGATGCGGTAGATCACGGCATCGCTGTCGGCGCGCACCGTCGCCGTACACTTGTCGCCCGTCAGCAGCGAGATTTCCGCGAACAGGTTGCTGGACCCGAGATTGGCGACATTCTGCATGCCGCCGTCTTCTGTGTCGATATAGACGCCGAGCTCGCCTTTAGCGATGATATACAACGCGCTGCTGTCCTGACCCTGACGGACAATGATTTCCGGAAACCCGACCGCCATGCGCTGTGCCGAGCGACACAGCATTTCGATTTCTTCGTCGTTCATCACGGAAAATATCTTGTGCGAGGCCAGCAACGGCTTCAGTTCATCCAGTGGATCAGGACCCGCCGGTTTTTCGACAGCATCCACGATCGACACGTCGGTGCGCGACACCGATATCCCCTCACGCTGCAGCGCATACCAAAGTCCCGACAACAGCTGGTTCCTGATGGCCACCAGGTACGGCATCCGGGTGTAAAAGAACACGCTGTAGATTATGCCGCGCGGCGTATAGTCGTAAACACCTGCCACAGGTGCCGGTGTGTCCATGATGAGGTTGCTGTCGGCGGCAGCCTTGAGGATGCATGCCTTGACGATATGGATCGGCGCGTCCTTTTCGATGTGTATCCTCAGAACATCGGCACGGTAGCCTTTCGGCCGGTTGAAATTGACGATCTTGCTCTTGGCAACCACCGAATTCGGGATCGTCAGTTCGCTTTCGAATTCCGTTGCAAATGTCACAACGCGCCAGTTCATGTCGATGACCCGTCCAAGCTGGTCTTCGACCACGATCCAGTCGCCTTTCTCGAAAATCCGCGTCAGACCCAGGCTGAG
>JBDNEZ010000453.1:0-9908 GCA_041690095.1 Anderseniella sp. | reverse complement strand
CTTCGGAAACGTGTAGCTGTTCAGACTGCTCGCAATACTTCAACGCCCGGTAGCGTCTTGCCTTCGAGCCATTCAAGAAATGCACCACCGGCGGTGGAGACATAGGTAAAATCATCTGCAACACCGGCGTGATTCAAGGCGGCAACTGTATCACCGCCTCCGGCAACGGCGACCAGTTTACCGGCTTTTGCCAGCCTGGCTGCCTGTTGAGCGGCCGCAACCGTGCCGTTGTCAAAAGGCGCAATTTCAAATGCACCGAATGGCCCGTTCCAGACCAGTGTGGCAGCCGTGTCAAACACAGCGGCAGCTTCGGCAACCGAGGCCGGACCGATGTCCAGCATCATGTCATCTTCCGCTATTTCGGAGACCGGCACCACCCGGTTGGCAGCACCGGCTGCGAACTCCTTCGCCACAACTGCATCTACCGGCAGCACGATGCGGCAATTGTTCGCTTCGGCCTGTTTCAGGATGTCGAGAGCGGTGGCGGCCATTTCATGTTCGCACAATGATTTGCCGACACTGATGCCTTGTGCTGCAAGGAAGGTGTTGGCCATGCCGCCGCCAATGATGATGGTGTCGGCCAGTTTCGACAGATTGCCGAGCAAAGCAAGCTTGGTGGATACCTTGGCACCGCCAACGACGCAGACCAGCGGGCGGGCAGGGTCGGTCAGTGCGGCAGAAAGCGCCGATAGCTCCTTCTGCATGGACCGACCGGCTGCAGACGGCAGCAGATGGGCTACACCTTCGGTGGACGCATGGGCCCGGTGTGCAGCAGAAAATGCGTCATTCACAAAAATATCGCCCAGTGAAGCCAGCGTCCTGGCATAGGCAGGGTCGTTTCTCTCTTCACCTTCGTTGAACCGGGTATTTTCCATCAGCACAATCTGGCCGTCTGACATCTTGCCTGGCTCACCGGACACAAACTGCACCGGCCTGCCAAGCACCTCAGCCAGCGCATCGGCGATGGGCGCCAGGCTCAGCCCGGCAACCGGTTTTCCCTTCGGCCTGCCGAAGTGTGCCAGCAGAATTGTTCTTGCACCCTTGTCCGACAATTCGAGGATGGTCGGCGATACTGCGTGCAGGCGGGTTGCATCAGAGACTTTGCCGTTGTGCATGGGAACGTTCAGATCAACCCGGACAAGCACACGCTTCGATTTGACATCCAGATCATCGAGTGTCCTGAAGCTTGTCATGGTGAATTGCGGTTCCTGCCGGGTTCGTGGATAATCAGGCGGAGGCTTCGAGGCCGGACAGGACTGCCTGTACGGCTGCGTCTGCGGTAATGCCAAAGTGCTCATACAGTTTCTCGGCAGGACCGGATGCACCAAACGTGGACATGCCGATAAAGGTGCCGTCAATGCCGATCAGAACATCCCATCCCTGACGCACGCCGGCTTCAATGGCGATGCGCACCGGTTCGTCACCGGTTATCAGCTTGCGATAGTCGCTGTCTTGCTGATGGAACAGGTCCATGCACGGTACCGATACAACGCGGGAGGCAATCTTGTTCTCCGCCAGTTTGGCCGACGCCTGCATGGCGACCTCGACTTCCGAGCCTGATGCAAATATGACGACCTTGGCGTCGTCGTCGCTGTGCACGTCGTAGGCGCCGCGGGCGCACAGGTTTTCCTTTTTGAACTTGGTGCGGGCTGGCACAAGTTTCTGCCGGGTAAGGGCAAGGATGGACGGAGTGGTGTCTGCCTGCAATGCCAGTTCCCAGCACTCGGCGGTTTCAACCGCGTCACAAGGACGGAATACATTGAGGTTCGGAATCACGCGCAGCGCGGCCAGGTGTTCGACCGGTTGATGGGTCGGTCCGTCTTCTCCCAGTCCAATGGAATCGTGTGTCATGACGTAGATGACCCGCTGTGCCATCAGCGCAGACAGGCGGATGGCGGGACGGCAGTAATCGGTGAACACCATGAACGTGCCGGAATAGGGGATAACGCCACCGTGCAGTGCCATGCCGTTCATGGCGGAGGCCATGGCGTGTTCGCGAATGCCCCAGTGTATAAAGCGGCCGGATCGATCATCGGCTGTAAACGGTGACATCGCCTTGGTGCGCGTGTTGTTGGAACCGGTCAGATCGGCTGAACCACCCATGGTTTCCGGCACGACCGGATTGATAACTTCAAGCACACTTTGGGAGGCGTTGCGGGTTGCGACCGCGGCGGGTGCATCGGCAAGCTTCTGCTTATAATCCAGGATGGTTTCGTGCAGGTCTTCCGGCAGGGTGCCGGCCATGCGACGGTCAAATTCGGATTTTTCGCCGGCGGGCATATCCTTGACGCGGTCACGCCATGCCTTGCGTTCGCGGCAACCGCGCAAACCTGTGATGCGCCACATGTCGCGGATAGACGTCGGGATTTCGAATGGCTTGTGCGTCCAGCCAAGCTGTTCACGGGCCGCCTTGATTTCGTCCGCGCCAAGCGGTGCTCCGTGAGCACCGGAGGTCCCCTGTTTGGCAGGTGATCCGTACCCGATGATGGTACGACACGCAATCAGGACCGGTTTGGTTGCTGTCTGCGCCGACGACAGTGCGTGAGCAATTTCGGTGTAGTCGTGGCCATCGATGCGTATGACATCCCAGCCGGATGCCGCAAACCGGCCCAGTTGGTCAGTGGAGTCTGACAGGCTGACAGGCCCGTCGATGGTTATCTGGTTGTCATCCCACAAGACTATGAGCTTGTTGAGCTTGAGATGACCCGCAAGCGAGATAGCTTCCTGTGAAATGCCTTCCATGAGGCAGCCGTCACCTGCGAGCACATAAGTCTTGTGGTCGACAATGCTGCTGCCAAAACGGGCAGCGAGGTGGGCTTCGGCAATTGCCATGCCAACTGCATTGCCAAGGCCCTGGCCAAGTGGTCCGGTTGTGGTTTCAATTCCCGATGCATGGCCGAATTCGGGATGACCTGCCGTGCGCGAGCCCAATTGGCGGAAGTTTTTCAACTCCTCAATGGTCATGTCTTCATAGCCAAGCAGATGCAGCAGCGAATACAGCAACATCGAGCCGTGGCCTGCAGACAGCACAAAACGGTCGCGGTCTGCCCAGTTCGGGGCCTGGGGATCAAACTTCAGATAGTGCGCAAACAGCACGGTTGCCACATCCGCAGCACCCATCGGCAGTCCCGGATGACCGGAATTGGCAGCCTGCACTGCATCCATGGAAAGCGCTCGAATGGCATTCGCCATTTCAGTGAATTTGGCGATATCTTCAGGAGTGGCCGCTGCGGCGCTGGTCGTGCCGGATGCGGCGGCTGGATTAGCCGGTGTCATATGTCTCTTTCCACCGTTGAAATTCGGCGCAACCAATAGCACTCACGCATTTGGAGTCAATGGTGCACTGTGGCCGCACCGGCAGCGCTGTGAATTCTGTGCATAAACCTGCTTGACCACAACCAGATTCATGTGCTGTTGACGGTATTGCCGCTAACCTCCTACAGTATTAAGGGGATTTGGCCCTGGCGAACCGCGGGTAACGGTAGGTCAGGTTGCAGGAAATACAGCCATGGCGTCTACATCTCAACTGGATCAGGCAATTGCACACTTTGAACAGGCCATGCGCCAGCTTGAAGCGGCGTGGGCGCAATCCGAGCAGAATCAGGGTAAAATAGCCAAACTCGATACTGAAGCCTCGGCTCTCAAGAATGATCGCGCCAAGCTTGCCAGTGAACTGGACGAAGTGCGTGCGCGTGCGGAGGAGTTGACCGAGGCGAACCGGCAGGCAGCCCGGCGCATAGAACTGGCGATGGCGCGCGTTAGAACCGTAATTGGCGAAGAGGCCTGAGAGCATGGGACAAGTCGTCATCAACGTAAACAATCGCGCTTTCACCATGGAATGTGCCGATGGAGAGGAAGACCACCTCTCGGAACTGGCCAAACTGCTGGATACCCAGGTCAAGGACATCAAGGCAGGCGTCGGCGAAGTTGGCGACATTCGCCTGCTGGTCATGGCCGGCCTGATCATTGCGGATCAATTGTCCGAAGCGCTGGACCGCGTTGAAACCCTGTCGGGCGAAATAGACGGAGTCCACAAGACAGGTACTGAGGCGGTTGATCAATCCAAACAGCGAGAAACGGCTGCAGCAGAGCGGGTTGAAGCTGCAGCCAGGCGCCTGGAGCAGATATCAAGGCTTGCCCGGAAAACCTGATCGTTTTAGAGTTTGTGACGCAGCTTTCAGTTGAAATTGCCGATTGCCGGCAGTTTTACTGCCTGGTTATACCTGACATAATGCACATGGAAAAAGCGACGAGCCACCATGGCCGTGGGAGTTCAAGATCTCGGGTCCCTACTTGTGTAGGTGGGCGCCGCGTGTCGCAGACCACGGTCTGAAACAGAGACAGCTCCCTTGGAAGATCTTATAGGCCCCAGAGAATAGTAACACCATCACGCACCGGGCAGCCCGTCGCAGCTATATGTACGCTCAGCAGGGAGGTTTTTAAAGAGCCAAATTTGCATTGCGTACGATGGTGACAATTTGCATGTGAAGCTGTAATACCCTCGCACCATGACAGATGATCAATCCATTGCAGCGGTAAAGAAGCTGGCACGCAAGGCGGCGGGCGATATCCGTAAAGCGGCGCATGCGCACCTGAAGCATAGTGCTGCACAGGCCCTGGTTGACCAGGGGCTGGATTTTGCCGGCGAATTGGCGGGCAAAACCGTATCCGGCTTCATACCCTACCTGAGCGAGATAGACACACGACCGTTGCTCAGCGCGCTTGGCGCACGCGGATGGCTGACATGCGTCCCGGTGGTGATTGAAAACAACATGCCGCCTGAATTCCGGCTCTGGTCACCGGGCGACCCGACGGTTCCGGGGCGATGGGGCATTCCGGTTCCACCGGAAGGGTCGCAGGTCGTCGATCCGGATGTTCTGCTGGTACCCATGCTGGCTTTTGATATACTTGGATACAGGTTAGGCTATGGCGGCGGGTTTTACGACCGCACGCTGGAGAAACTGCGTGCCCTGAAGCCTGTGACAGCCATCGGGGTTGCCTATTCGGCGCAACAGGTGGACACGGTTGTGCGCGGTGAGCATGATCAGCCGCTTGACTGGATTCTAACCGAGAAGGGCGCCTTCAGGCCTGACCCTAGAGCAACATGGGTTCAATTGAACCCATAAAGTTGCTCTAACACTTTGGAAACGATCAGGATGATTTTTGGTTGATTCAACCAAAAATCATCCTGATCTAGGGATAATGTATGAGATTGTTGTTTGTCGGAGATGTTGTGGGCCGGGCAGGGCGTAACGCGATTGCATCGCATCTGCCTGGACTGCGCGAGCGCCTGAGGGCTGACTTTGTCGTGGTCAACGGGGAAAACGCCGCCGGCGGTTTTGGTATCACCGAAGATATTTTCAACGAATTTCGCGACCAGGGCGCAGATGTGGTGACGCTGGGCAATCATGCCTGGGACCAGCGCGAGGCACTGGTGTTTATTGAACGTTCCCCGGAACTGATCCGGCCGATAAATTATCCGGCCGGCACGCCGGGCAAGGGTGCCGGGCTGTTTGAAACGTCATCCGGCAAGCGTGTGTTGGTGATGAACGTGATGGGGGTTGCAAAAATGGAGCCGCTGGGCGATCCGTTTGCCGCCGTTGACAAGGAGCTCGATGCCTGTCCGCTGGGCGATGTTGCCGATGCTGTGCTTGTCGACATGCACGCGGAATTGACTTCAGAAAAAATGGCCATGGGGCATTTTTGTGATGGCAGGGCGTCACTTGTGGTGGGCACGCATACTCATGTGCCAACGGCAGATACGCATATTCTGACTGCCGGCACCGGATATCAGACCGACGCGGGCATGACCGGCGACTATGACAGTGTGATCGGCATGGACAAGGACGAACCGCTACAGCGGTTCACAAGACGAATTCCATCGGGCAGGTTTTCACCTGCGCTGGGCGTTGCAACATTGTGCGGTGTTCTGGTCGAGACCGATGACGCAACCGGGCTCGCAACCAAAGTGGGCGCTGTCCGGGTTGGGGGACAACTTCAGGAAACCTTGCCCGACTGGGCGTCGTTATGAGCCTCGATCTGGGCGGCGATTGCGCGCAGCTTGGCCATGCGGGTCGCATATTCCGACAGCGCCATGACTCGGGCACAGTCAACACTTGCCGACGCGTCGTCTCCGTCATCAATCAGTTGGCGGGCTGCCGACATGGCGTCTTCCATGCGATCAACAGCGGCGCGCATGACGGAGGCCGTTTTCAATGCTTCACCCGGTTTTGAGTTGTGCGCAACACCATGTAGTGATGAGAGCATAGATGCCATTGCATCGCGTGCCATATCCGCTGTCCGGGAAATGTGGCGGTCCAGTTTGTCAGCCGTATTCAATTTATGCCGTCCAATGCCATAGTCCTGGAGCATCATCCGATAAGATGGACTCATCTGTTTGGATAAACTGCTCGATTCCAAATTATCAGAGCACTTTCCTTTATCCGTATGGATGGCTGTTGCTCTGGAGAAACGCGACTGTGGCGCGACAATGTCTAACACCGGGTAAACGGTTTTGATACAAATCTAGCAATGCTGAAGGGGTGTGTCTCTGGACAGCGCATGGTTTGCTGGTTTAGACGAAAGCGACACACTTAAGCCGATTTGCAATTCTCAAAGGGATGAGGGCCATGGCCGGACATTCACAATTTAAAAACATCATGCACCGCAAGGGTCGTCAGGATGCCGTGCGCGCCAAGATGTTCTCCAAACTGTCCAAGGAAATCACCGTCGCGGCGAAGATGGGCGGGCCCGACATGGACTCCAATGCACGTCTGCGTCTGGCTGTTCAGAACGCCAGGTCACAGTCCATGCCCAAGGACAACATTCAGCGCGCAATCAATAAGTCGCAGGGCGGTGATGCGGAAGACTATGAGTCAATCCGCTATGAAGGCTATGGGCCCGGCGGTGTTGCCGTCATCGTCGAAACCCTGACCGATAACCGCAACCGCACGGCAGGCGCAGTGCGTTCTTATTTCACCAAGCACGGTGGCAATATGGGCGAAACCGGCTCAGTGGCCTTCATGTTCGATCGGGTGGGCGAGATTGTCTACAAACCGGAAGCTGGCGATGAAGACACTGTCATGATGGCGGCAATCGAAGCCGGTGCCGATGACGTGTCTTCGGACAGCGACGGCCACGTGGTGATCTGTACGTTTGAAAACATCGGAGATGTGTCGTCTGCACTGGATAAACAGCTCGGCGAGGCAGACTCGGTCAACACCATCTGGAAGCCGCAGACCAATACGGACATTGATGAAGACAAGGCCGGCACCTTGATGAAGCTGATGGCTGCGTTTGACGATGACGAGGACGTGCAGAGCGTGTTTTCAAACTTCCAGATATCCGACGAGATGATGGAAAAACTGACGGCTGCGTGATGCTTGCTCGAGCAATATCCATGCACCTGGATGCGTGATGATGAAGATGCTCTATGGTAGAGACAGCCACGCAGCCCGGTCAGACAATTGCGGACGGAAGTAGCAGATCATGCGGCCATCGGGGCCTGCTGTTGCAGTCTTGCCCCATGGCGCCACACCGTGCAGGCAGAGCCGGTGAGCCAGATAGGTTTCGCCCGGCCGGGCATGAAGTTCCATCCGCCGGCATTGCTCAAAACAGTGTTTGCGCGCCTGCTTATAGACGTCCGTCAGGTCGGTCCTGATCCAGTCAGCAGGTGGTATTTTGCCTAACGCAGATACGAATGCCCGGCGCATGATGTCGTGAGATCCTTCCCAGATCACAAAGGGGGCCGCGTCGGCGCTGGTCTCTACCATGGGTATGCCCAGTATAAAAGCGTGGCACTCTTCGGCAAACCGCCGCCTTGGCTGGCCAACACCGCGCAGGCCGTCGACATGGGCGGCGTCGCGGTTTTTGCGAAAGCTGTATTGGGCTTGAGTTTCACCATCCATCGGCTGCGGGTAACCCGGATAGCAGATGGAGACCTGGGCCTGATCCCAGCTGAACGCCGGCAAACCCAGTTTCGATGTAATGAAATCAATGGCTTTGCCTGTCAGGGGCGCACTGTTGGCCACGCGGCCGGAGCTATCATTCGGCAGTGCGTTGACACCGGCAAACCAGGTGCCCTGATACCGCAGCCACTGTTTCTGTGCGGGGTCCGTCAGCGTGGCCCGGGCGGCCGGCAATGCAAGTTCCACCCAGTTCCTCATGGCCGGATCAGCGTCAAACGAGCACCAGCCGCGTGAGAAAAACTGTTCCGCCTTGTCCATTCAACTGGTGGCAGGATCAACGGGCAGGGCCGGAACACCGCCTGCCTCAATGGCTTCTCCTGCTGCCAGCAGGGTGTCTTCACGATAGCGGCCACCGACCAGTTGCACCCCGACCGGAATATTGCCTTCAGTCATGGCCGTGGAAACGGTGAGAGCGGGCAGGCTCATCAGCGGCAAGCCGACCTGTGTCAACTGGGCTTCCATGGCCCGATCGAAGGCTTCAGGCGATTCAACGTCCATAAGATCGGGAAACGGCAGTTCACCGGACACCGGGCACAGCAGCACCGGATACTTGTTCAGGAATGCCTGCCACTCGCGTACCAGGGTGGCGCGCCGCTGCAGCGCATCCAGAATGCCGTTCATGTCCGGTTCCGGGCACAGACGCTCCATTTGTGCATAAACGAACACGGCGTCGGGATCGGCCTCATTGGTGACAGCTTCGCCTGCAGTACGGCGGAATTCAGCCAGCCACAATTGGGCCTGCAGCAGGGCTGGTTCTCTGAATGGCGGGCACTCGACCTCGTCGACTTGCCAGCCGGCACGGGTCAGTCTTGCTGCTGCATCACGCAGGGCGGTTTGAACGGCAGAGGCCACCTTCATGCCTTCGGGCGCGATTGTCAGCGCAGCGCGCCTGGGCTGTTCGGGCAAGGTGGTTGCAACCGGCACCCACCACGGATCGCGCAGATCCTGTGCAGCCATGGCTTCAAAACCCAGCCGCACATCACCAATGGTCCGTGCTACCAGGCCCGAGACGGCCATCAACTGGCCGCCGATATGACGGTCCGCACCGGTAAAGTTGACGGCCGGCACACGGCCCAGCGTCGGTCGCAGGCCATGCAGGCCACAGGCATAGGCGGGGTAGCGCACAGATCCGCCGATATCTGTGCCATGGCCAATGCAGCCGATACCGGCCGCGGTTGCAGCCGCCGCTCCACCTGAAGAACCGCCTGGAGTGATCGCCGGGTTCAGCGGGTTTTTGGTGTGCCCGTGCAAAGAATTGCGGCAGAACCAGCGTATTGAAAACGCCGGTGTGTTGGTGCGCCCGATGATGATGGCGCCGGCAGAGCGCAGGTTGGCCACGACCGGATTGTCTTCTTCTGCCACCAGGTCCTTCTGCAGACGCAGACCATTGGTCGTGGCGAAGCCCTTCTGGTCGGTGTTGACTTTTATGGTGATCGGAACACCGGCAAGCGATGGCAGGCGATCGCCCCGGGCCACTGCTTCATCGGTGGCTTTGGCGGCTGCCAAAGCCTCTTCGGGCATGAACTGCACTACGGCATTGATGGCGGGGTTGACCGCGTCCAGCCGGGCAAGTGCATCCCGGGTGACTTCAACAGCCGAAACAGCACCTAACCGGATGAGTTGGGCGATTTCGGCGGCGGGCTTTTTCCAGAGTTCAGACATGCAGGTTCCGATTGTTGTGTTTGTGCAAATGACAAGTTTGATTGCCGGAGGCCGACAACGTCAAGAGGCTTGATCAGGGCAGCAGCCATGTGCGGGCCGGGGATGTCAAGCACGATTGCTGCATCTCGCGGTGTCTGTTGTGATTCAATGTGGCGTTTGACCGATGCCGCGAGGCTGGCGCAAGTGGGCGATGTTCTTTTGCTCGACAAACTTTGTTGTCGCGTCCCACAGATGGTCGCCATAGCTGACCGGCTCGAAGGGATCGCTGCCGGCAATGGG